>JARIEH010000066.1 GCA_029256865.1 Psychrobacter sp. | reverse complement strand
GATACAGGAGTATAACCGCAAAAAGGATGCCCGCTGTGAAAAGCAACCGACCCATTAACTTGCCTTTGAGCCAAGTGATTAGCGTTAATAGTTCACCGATAGCCAGAGCTTCGATTTTACATCGTATCTCAGGAATTGTTCTTTTCTTACTGATTCCGGTAATGCTGTGGCTTTTACAAACCTCTTTAGCTTCTCCTCAGGATTTTGTCGCTGTCTTTGATAATGTGCTTGTGCGTTTTGTTGCGTGGGTTTTTGTCGCAGCAACGGCATACCATTTTGTGATGGGCATTAAGCACTTATTTGCCGATATGGGCTTCAATGAGGAGCTTCAGTCAGGTAAAACAGCGTCAATCGCGAGCTTTGTTATTGCCGCTATATTGATAGTACTGTCATTTATATGGGTGATGTTCTAATGATTAAAAATGATACAGGAATTAAGAGTGCCACTGGCCTTACTGGTTCAGGTTCGCGCGATTGGGTAATGCAGCGCATTAGCGCCGTCGTATTAGCCGTATATAGTGTTGTGATCGTAGGTTTTTTTGTGTTTAATGGTGATCTGACTTACGAGCAGTGGGTTGGCTTCATTACAAGCTTACCAATGCGTCTATTAAGTTTGATCGCAATCATTGCATTAGCCGCTCATGCTTGGGTAGGGATGTGGACGGTATTGACCGATTATATCAAATCTTCTGGCCAGCGCCTTGTATTACAAGCGGTGATGATTATCGCAATTTTAGTATATCTATTTTGGGGCATCATGATTTTTTGGGGTAATGGCTTAGGTGTCGTTGCTGTTTAACTGTTTAATTCACTGTTAAAAATGATGACTATATACATTTTAGTAAGTGGCTGAAGCTTGAGTGAGTAAAGTCTTATAGGGTTAATGAGGTATCTATAAAAGCCTTTTAACTCTCCATGTGGACTGAACCATCATTCAATCTTTGTATTACTTCCCAAGCATTAACAGGCATTAGGAAAATCGTAATGGCAACAAGACAAGATAATACCATTAGCAATATCAAAACCCTCAACTATGATGCTGTCATCGTTGGTGGGGGTGGGTCAGGTATGCGTGCCTCCCTACAACTGGCCGAATCAGGCATGAAGGTTGCGGTCATCACTAAAGTATTCCCAACACGCTCGCACACAGTCGCCGCTCAAGGTGGTATCGGTGCAAGTCTGGGTAATATGAGTAATGACAACTGGCACTTCCACTTTTATGATACGGTCAAAGGGTCAGATTGGCTCGGCGACCAAGATGCTATTGAGTATATGTGCCGCGAAGCACCAAAAGTGGTGTATGAGCTTGAGCACATGGGTATGCCTTTTGACCGTAACGAAGATGGGACGATTTATCAGCGTCCATTTGGCGGTCATACTTCAAACTATGGCGAAAAAGCGGTACAACGTGCTTGTGCTGCTGCTGACCGTACTGGTCACGCGCTACTGCATACGCTCTATCAAAAGAATTTACAGCTGGGTGCTGAGTTCTTTATTGAGTGGATTGCACTGGATTTGATCAAAGATCAAGCGGGCAATATCAACGGTGTTATTGCTATTGAGCAAGAGACAGGTACCGTAGCAGTATTTCAGGCTCCAGCGACTGTATTAGCCACTGGCGGTGCGGGTCGTATCTTCACCGCTTCTACCAACGCCTATATCAATACTGGTGATGGTCTTGGCATGGCAGTTCGAGCAGGCGTTCCTCTTCAGGACATGGAATTCTGGCAGTTCCACCCAACAGGCGTTCATGGCGCTGGTGTACTATTAACTGAAGGTTGCCGCGGTGAAGGCGCTATCTTGCGTAATAAAGATGGTGAAGCCTTTATGGAGCGTTACGCACCAACCGTTAAAGACTTAGCACCCCGTGACTTGGTTTCTCGTTCTATGGACCAAGAGATCAAAGAAGGCCGTGGTTGTGGTCCAAACGCTGATCATATCGTCATGGATATGACGCACTTAGGTGTAGACACTATTATGAAGCGCTTACCGTCTGTTTTTGAGATTGGTAAAAACTTTGCAAACGTGGATATTACTAAAGAGCCAATTCCTGTTATTCCAACCATCCACTATATGATGGGCGGTATACCTACCACTATTAATGGTCAAGTGATTGTGCCAGATTTAGCAGCTGGTACAGACGAAGAAGGTCTATACACTGAGGGCAAGATTGTTCAAGGTCTATATGCTATCGGTGAGTGTGCTTGTGTTAGTGTACATGGTGCCAACCGTTTAGGGACCAACTCACTGCTCGACTTGGTGGTCTTTGGCCGTGCAGCAGGTAAGCACATCGTTGAAGATTATTATCATGCCGATAACACCTATAAGCCAATCGATCCACGTGTATTAGATTACACCTTGAGTCGTTTGGATAAGCTACAAGAATCGACTACTGGCCATAACGCACAAGAAGTCGCTGACGAGATTCGTGCAACCATGCAATCACACGCCAGTGTATTCCGTACACAAGCAATGATGGATGAGGGTGTCGAAAAGATTCTTGCACTGGGTGAAAAAGTCAAAAACATTCATCTCGATGATAAATCGCAAGTGTTTAACACTGCTCGTATTGAAGCATTAGAAGTAGCTAACCTTTACGAGGTGGCTAAAGCAACGATGCTTTCAGCAGCGAAACGTCATGAATGTCGCGGTGCGCACACGGTACTTGATTATGAGCGTCCAGAAGATGACCCAATTGCACCAAACGGTCGTAACGACAATGAATGGATGAAGCACACTATATGGTATGCTGAAGATAACAAAATTATCTATAAACCTGTTCGTAAAGTACCGCTGACTGTGGATTACGTTGAGCCAAAAGTGCGTGTTTACTAATCGTTTAACCAAATATCTCTAAAGTGAGCTTGATAAACGATTTTCGAATTTAATTTTTGATTTTGTAAGGCTGATTATTTATTTCATTACTGCTTCAGTTTTTGAGTAATACAGTCTTACACCGCGTGGAGTTAGCAAAATGAGTCGAGGTAATCGCACCATCGAGATATACCGCTACGATCCTGACAAGGACGCAGCCCCTTACATGCAATCATTTACGATTGAGCTTTTAGACTCAGATCGCATGTTGCTTGACGTTTTATTACGCTTAAAAAAGCAAGATGAAACCATCACTTTTAGACGCTCTTGCCGTGAAGGCATTTGTGGCTCTGACGGTGTCAATATCAACGGTAAAAATGGATTGGCATGTTTGATTAACATGAACACGCTACCAGAAAAAGTAACCGTGCGTCCGTTACCAGGCCTACCTGTGGTTCGTGACTTAGTTGTTGACATGAATCAGTTCTATGAGCAATATGAAAAGGTGCATCCGTTCTTAATCAACGATCAGCCAGCGCCACCAACAGAGCGTTTGCAGTCACCTGAACAACGTGAGAAAATGGATGGACTGTATGAGTGTATTTTATGCGCTTGTTGTTCTACCAGTTGCCCATCATTTTGGTGGAACCCTGATAAGTTCCTAGGTCCATCGGCACTATTGCATGCTTATCGTTTCGTTGCGGATAGCCGCGATACTGATACACAAGCACGTTTGGCACGTTTGGATGATCCATTCAGCCTATTCCGTTGCCGTGGTATCATGAACTGTGTATCGGTTTGTCCAAAAGGTCTAAACCCAACCCGAGCGATTGGTCATCTACGTAACTTACTAATCGATCAAGCAGGTTAAGTATCTTAATAGTTGTCGATTAGATAAACAGTTATCTCTGAGAGATAAGCTAAACATCATTAAAAACACCGCCCGATAATCTGGCGGTGTTTTTGTTTGTAGCAGGAAACTTTTTTGGCTGTAGAAAAGGTAGAGTTTATTAAATATAAAGCTTGGGCAACAGCGCTTGTTTAAACATCACAGAGTATTAATGAGTAAGAGTTTTCACAAAACTGTATCAGTGGCTACCAAGTTGTAATAAAAATACCAACATAAAAATGTTATGATAGCAAAGTTTGCTTTTACCTTATCTAATCACTGTCCCCTGTCATTTAGGTATGTTAAGCACTATTTTCTTGCAGATAATTACTGCTGTGAGTGTCAGAACTTTTTGTTATATCAAACCAATAGTTATGAGGGTTTTACTAGTATTAGACATTTATTAGTTATTAGCCCTTTATTAAATAATTACCAAACGTGAGCTATTAAACATACATTTATGAGAAATGAAGGTGATAGTGAGTATTTATTAGATAAATACCTAGTATTGAAGAAACAAACTATGTGAGATAATTTAGGCATGTTACCCTAGATAGTAAAGTATGTTAGGCGTAAAAAACAGTATAAGGGTGACGACTAGACGCTAGGGTATCTCTTGATTTAATGATGGGTTAATACCATTAAGCTTAGTATTAGATCAATAGTCATGAGTCAGTTATAGCTAGTATCATTATATATAATTGAATTTTTGGGACGAGCACATAAGCAATACTGAGCGTTCACAAATAATTAATGCTGATATATTTATCGTTATTGACAATCTTTACGGATCATAAGTTTGTGACCTGAAATAACTCATGCCAAATTGCTTGTACACCTAATATAAAACAGATTACACAACAATAAGCACGATTCCATTCATTTATCTATCAAATAGACGATTATTATGAATAGTATAACTAAAGAAGAAAGAGCGGGCGTAGCGCACACTGAACTTGCTGCTGATAATGCCTACTATATAGAATCCCTTTATGAGCAGTATCTGAGTGATCCAGATAGTGTCGATACGGATTGGCAGAGTTACTTTAAACAATACCAATCTCCTAACGATGCTAAGCATAATGAGATCAAAGATCAATTCTTACTGCTTGCACGCAATCAAACCGCTAATAAAGGTGGCTCTGCTCCTGATAGCGCAACGACGAGTAGATCAGAAGACTGTGCTGATCCCAAGCAAATGGGTGTGCAGCAGCTGATCTCGGCTTACCGTCGCCGTGGACACCGTCGTGCAAAGCTTGATCCATTAAATCTGCATCCCCGTGCTGAAGTAGATGATTTAACGCTTGCTTATCACGGCTTATCAGAAGCAGATCTTGATAATGTTTATCCTACTAGCGATCTTAATATTGGTAAATCAGAAGCGCCATTGCGTGAGATTATCGAAATTATGGAACGCGTTTACTGCCGTTATATCGGCATAGAGTATATGCATGTAACCACCAGTACCGAAAAACGCTGGATGGAGAAGTATCTTGAGAGTAACTTAGGTTACATCGAATTTGATAAAGAAAAGCGCCTGTCTATTCTTGAGCGTTTGACGGCTGCTGAAGGGCTAGAAAAATATCTCGCTCGTAAGTACACAGGGGTCAAACGTTTTGGTCTAGAAGGGGGTGAAAGCTTTATTCCTGCCGTTAACGAAATCATTCAACGTGCTGGTAGTTACGGTACTAAAGAGATGGTTATCGGTATGGCGCACCGTGGACGATTAAACTTATTGGTTAATATCTTGGGTAAAAACCCAGCCGATTTGTTTGATGAGTTTGATGGTAAGGTTCAGCCAGAAAAAGGCTCAGGCGACGTCAAGTACCACAATGGCTATTCATCAAACGTGATGACGCCAGGCGGTGAGGCTCATTTAGCATTAGCCTTTAACCCGTCACACCTTGAGATTGTGGCGCCAGTACTACAAGGCTCTGTACGTGCACGCCAAGTTCGTCGTAACGACCAAGCTCGCCATAACGATAAAGATGGTAACTCAGTACTACCGATAGTCGTCCATGGTGATGCTGCATTTGCAGGCCAAGGTGTGGTACAAGAAACCTTCCAGATGTCACAAACACGTGCCTATACCACGGGTGGCACGGTGCATATTGTCATTAACAACCAAGTCGGTTTTACCACCAGTCGCCAAGAAGATCTGCGCTCGACAGAGTATTGTACTGATGTGGCGAAGATGGTCCATGCGCCTATCCTACACGTGAATGGCGATGATCCTGAGTCAGTTATTTTTGCTGCTCAGCTGGCACTTGATTACCGTCATGAGTTTGATAAAGACATTATCATTGATTTATTCTGCTATCGTCGTAACGGTCATAATGAAGCGGATGAGCCGTCAGCGACTCAGCCACTTATGTATGCAGTGATCAAAAAGCTACCAACGACTCGTACTATCTATGCGCAGCAGCTGATTGAAGCAGGTATCATCACTTCAGAAGAAGCAAAAAACCACGAAGACGCCTATCGTGAGTCACTAGATCGTGGCGATTATGTGGTGAACTCTTTGGTCAGTGATCCTGACGAAGCGCTGTTCGTAGATTGGACACCCTATCTAGGTCACGACTTGGTTGATGACTGGGATACGAGCGTCGATATTGAAAAGCTAAAAGGCTATGGTCGCAGTATGGCGGTGATGCCAGAAGGCTATAAACTCCAGCGCCAAGTAGAAAGACTGGTCGAACAGCGCTTGGCGATGCAAACTGGCGAAGAACCTCTTAACTGGGGCGCAGCAGAAACACTGGCTTATGCTTCACTCGTTGAAAACGATAAAGTATTGGTTCGTATTACTGGTGAAGATGTCGGCCGTGGTACCTTCTCGCATCGTCATAGCGAAATATACAATACGACTGATGGCAGCATGTATGTCCCCTTAGCTCATCTGAGTGATCAGCAAGCGCGCTTTGCAACCTACAACTCATTGCTATCAGAAGAAGCCGTATTGGCTTTTGAATATGGCTATGCAACCACGGTTCCCAATGCCTTAGTGGTTTGGGAAGCGCAGTTTGGTGACTTCGTCAACGGTGCGCAGGTAGTGATTGACCAGTTCATCTCTAGCGGTGAGACTAAATGGCAGCGTGTTTGTGGTTTAACGATGCTATTGCCACATGGTTTTGAAGGTCAAGGTCCTGAGCATTCTTCCGCTCGTCTTGAGCGCTTCTTACAGTTATGTGCTGAAGATAACATGCAAGTCATTACACCGACGACTCCTGCACAGATATTCCATGCGCTACGCCGTCAAGCGATACGCCCCATTCGTAAGCCACTGGTAGTGATGTCGCCGAAGAGTTTGCTACGTCATAAGCTTGCCACCTCAAACCTTGAAGAGCTTGCTAATGGTAAGTTTGAGACCGTATTGCCAGAGATTGATCAGCACAACGCAGACAAAATTACCCGCTTGTTGCTGTGTGGTGGTAAGGTTTATTATGACCTACTAGAACAACGCCGTGCCTTAGGTATTGAGCATATTGCGATTGTCCGTATTGAACAGCTCTATCCATTACCAGAAGAGCGTCTGATTGCTGAAATTGAAAAGTACAGCAATCTGAAAGAGATCGTTTGGGCACAAGAAGAACCGTTGAACCAAGGTGCTTGGTACTATTTAGCGCCGCATATGTTCCGTATTGTCGTCCCGCATCCGACTAGAGCGAAGGTAATGGAACCAGTAGCGCGTCCTCCAAGTGCAGCACCAGCGACTGGTTCACCGAAACTGCATGCTCAGCAACAACAAACCCTGGTGGCCGAAAGTTTGGGCGTTAGTGTCGATGAGCTGGCAAAATAGAGCGGAACAATAGAGCGACAATATAAAGAAAAGATCGATCCCTATAACACATATCAATCAGGCGATGGCAGCCCAGTACTATTAACCGTCAGCGACTATTAAAGCATCAATAGGAAGCTGCCATAGTTAAGCAGCTTGTAAATATGCATTATTATTTATAAGCTGTCTTATAAAATACTGGCTGTTCATCACGACTCAATAATAAATAGTAATATTCATATCTAAGGAGTATATCGATGGCTGAAATTAAAGCCCCCGTCTTTCCAGAATCGGTTGCCGATGGCACGATCGTTGAATGGCATGTCACTGAAGGCCAACAAGTTAACCGTGATGACCTTTTAGCTGAAATCGAAACCGATAAAGTTGT
>JARIEH010000285.1 GCA_029256865.1 Psychrobacter sp. | reverse complement strand
GATAAGTCTCACCAAACAATAAGATATTTTCATAATTAGCGCCACGAAACGCATAGATACTTTGATTGTCATCACCCACTACCATCAGTGATACCGACTCAGGCTCACACATCAAATCGATCAGCTGCTTTTGTGGGATATTGGTATCCTGATATTCATCGACCATGATATAACGAAATTGACTTTGTAGTAGCTGTCGAAAGGTGTCATTGGTCTTCAAATGGCGCACGACTTGGCTAATGATGTCGTCAAAATCGTACAAGTGATTGGCACGCTTGTACTCATGAAAATCCACTGCCAACTGCTCGATGATGGGAATATGTACGGCGATATCAGGATAGTTGCTCTCGATTAAGTTGCGGATATGAATACGTCTATTTCTAGAAGTGGATATGATATTTTGCAACGTTTTTTTACGCGGAAAGGCTTGGCTTTTGGTCTGCGCCGGATACTTTTTTTCTTTATGAATTAAATCGATGGCATCCTCGCTATCGCCTGTGTCCAAGATAGTAAAGCGCGGATTGATACCGAGCAGCCCTGAATACTGACGCAATAGCATATTGCAGAATGAATGAAAAGTGCCACTAGTAATATCGTTTAGCATCTTACTGGTCGGTAGTCTGTCTTTTGCCAAGTCGTCGTCTGATAATGTATCGGCCAATAAGACTTTGGCGCGACTTTTTATCTCATTGGCCGCTTTGCGAGTAAAGGTCAGTAGCAAGATACTTTTGGGGCTCACCCCATTTTCTAACAAATAACTGGTTCTATAGGTTAATGTTTTGGTTTTACCCGAGCCAGCACCAGCGATGACCAATACTTTACCGTCGATGGTAGTGGCTGCCAGCAATTGGTCGGGGTTTAGCTCACTGGCGTAATCTACTTTTAAGCCCGAATGACCACTCAACCTTTGTGTCAGCAGCTCAATATTTACCTCATCATCAGCATCGATTAAATTGGCCTCTAACTTTTTAATCGCCTTTTCAAGACGCGCAAGCTTGGGCTTCATCTCCATGAAGTTCTGCGGATAGTTATAGCCGCACGTATTAAAAATCGTGGTAGTCATAATGAGCTATTGCCTTTCATTTTGGATAAAACTGTCTATTTAAAACTATTTAATTAAAAATGGTGCGGTATCGATGGATGATCTATACATCACTTTGAATAATTTATAAAAAAACCTGTCACTATTGTTCATAAGGCTTTGCAACACTATGAAAAGTAGTAACAGGTTATGGACGTGCAGGAGTCTTTGAGCCCCTATTAATAGGCTTAGGCTAAATAATACCTAAGTTAAACATGCTTTAGCGCCCCAATACGGCACGCGGGTCGATAGGGTTGCCATTCAAACGCACTTGGAACTCTAACGCCACTTGATTGGTTTGGCCACTGCTACCCATATTAGCAATACGTTGACCACTTTGTACTGCATCACCTTCTTTCACGAGTAGCTGACTGTTATGTGCATAGGCCGTAATATAGCTATCACTATGGCGAATCATGATGAGATTGCCATATTCTGGTAACCCATCACCAGAGTACAGCACTGTACCACTTTGGCTAGCAACAACAGGGTCGCCCATTTTTCCTGCAAACCACATACCCATATTGCCAGTCGAGGCGTCAAAGTTACGAATGACTTGGTTACGGCTAGGATACTCATACCCAGAGGTAGAGTTGGCAGTCATCTCATAAGCGGGTGTGGAGCCAGTTGTAGGTGGTGTGTATTGTGGCGGCGTGTATTGTGGCTGGGGAGTTGATGGCGCAGCGCTAACATTGTAGTTAGTGTTACGAGCAGGACGTGCAGGAGCACTCTGTTGGCCGTGCCACAGTTTGAGCCATTGACCCGTATAGATCGTATATTTACTATCAAGACCATTAAGCGCGCCGACTTGGCGATAGTTTAAACGATAGCGTGAGGCGATTTGACTGACGGTATCACCGCGTCTTACGAGGTGGTAGTTAGGCACACCTTGGCTGTTTGTGATGATGGTAGGGCTTGATTGCGTAGGGCTTTGATAAGTCGGCTTAGTCGCACAGCCCGTCATTGCAACCGCAAAAGTGCCTATCAAGGCTGCTGTGGCAAGCTGTTTTCCAGAAATAAGCTTTTTCATACAAGGTTTCCTATTTTTTATATTACTCACGATCATCGTGTGGATCACTTAAGGCGTGTTGATGTATTTATAGAGTCGCTATTATAGCCATAATTTACTGAGATTTATAATAAAAGCAACATTTTGCAACGCCTACGACCTATAGATTTATGTCCAAGAACCTATCAAGAGTAGATCTCGGTGTATGATGCAACCGAACAGGTGACAAGCTAATATAGCCTGCCGCGATTGCTTGATAATCTGTAGACACTGATGGACTATCCCTATGGTCATGATGAAGATCCACATTTTTATTTTGCGCTGACGAACTACTGATAGGTGGATCCATTGTCGCATCAAACTCTGCGTCAAGATGCTCCTCTGTCTGTGGATGGTAGCTCTTACGCAGACTCAGCCAATACGCATCTCGGCCACGTGGATCGACAATATGATGTACAGGCTGCGTTATCTGCCTATAGCCTAAACGGGTGATTTGACGCCCTTTAATATCTTCAGCGCACTCTACATTGGGAATATTAACGTTTAATACATGATTAGGCAGCTGCTGAATTACTTGCATGAGTGAGGTTTCTGTTAGCAGCTTAACGAGCTCTGTTGCCGCCGTATCATAGCGACTCGCTTGTTGCGCATCATCACTCATGGTGCCACCCACTAATGAGACAGCAATTGCTGGTACGCCAAAGACTTGAGCCGTTAATGCAGCACCGAAAGTACCTGAATAAAATACATTTTGCCCTAAATTATCTCCAGAATTAATACCAGTAATCACACAATCAAAGCGAGTCTCACGGTATAGCTGATTCAAGGCCAAATAGACACAGTCGGCTGGTGAACCATTCACAGCTATAAAACCCGATGCTAGCTTGTGAATATACAATGGCTGAGAGATATGCAGTGAGCTGCCGCTACCGCTATGCTCTGCATTAGGCGCAACGACCACTACTTCTGCAACTTTAGACAACGCTTCATATAATGCCAACAACCCTGGCGCATGCACTCCATCATCGTTACTAATTAAAAACTTCATATCAGCTCAATATACTCATATCTAGTCATCCAGTACCAAAAACGGTAGGCCCATAATTTGGTAAATGAGTATACCTGAATAGTGCACAGCCATAAACCAAGTCTTCACTGGTTAATCAAAACATAAAGTATCAGTCTGACTTATGCTTGGCTTGCTGGAGATATATATTCTCAGTAATTAGGCATCACAAACACTGCAGCGTCATCATTTTTGTTGCTACTTTAGTTACAATAGGCAACAATGCACAACGTATCCATTAAAGTGACGTAACTTACTGTCAGTTGCTACTGATATGTTGCTATAAAACACGCTTAGGTGACAAGACATCTACACATAAATCAATATTTTATGTGACTTTTGTTTTTATTCCCATTACCATAAGACCATTAAATAACGCAAAGCGAGTGTGATACCGAATGAAGACTCAATCGATATTATCTATAGTTCCTATGACCACAAAAACAGTAATAAAAAACGCTTCAAAAATTGGCATTGCTGGACTGATAACCTCCATTGCTATGTTGGCACAATCGGCTAATGCCGCTAATAATGTCTCAACCATTCCGTTAGACATGTCCGGCATGAACATTACCAAACACGAAATTGCTGTGATGCAAGTTTTGTCTGAAATCTGCCCACCGATGCTCAATGGCAGTCAAAAACAGCGTTTTTATAAGTCTTATAATGTTCAGCTAAAAGAGTTGATGCCTACTTTGGACGACCCTAAAGCTGCCATTCAATACTTATCCACTCAACAAGACTATCGCCAAATTCTACAGAGTATGCGTAGTTGGACACTGAGCTTTTCTAAACAAGACAACAAAGCCCTGTGTGAAGACTTGGCTAACGCAAGCTATTAATCACGCCGGCTTTCGATAAATAGCAATGACATCTGAAAAGAGCATAAGACATAACGATAGCCGCTACAAAAGCATTTCCTTGTACAACCTTTCTGATATAAACAAGCGATTGGTCTCTGTTATCTTACAACCTCTGAATCCTGGACTCGTCGTATAGATATAGCCCATATCGTCGTCCTGACTCAATCAAAAAGCTTGCTGTCACCTGCTCTCATATCTTAGAGCAGCACAGCAAGCTTTTTGATTTCAGGCTTTAATAGGTTGTAATACCTTTTAGAGAACTAAATCTAGGCGATAGTCGTTATAGCTATTGCTGCAGACTGCTTTTTAGATTATTCTTGCCAGCGTTATCACTGCCTTATTTTATATTCTTTATGCATTTCACCTGAAATGATATTTTGCTAAGATAGGGCGTTATTTTTTTGTCTATCGCCTTAACCTCAGCCGCGCTTGTCAGTGCGCTATAGGTATGGCAGTAGACGCATTGGGTTTCATGATGTGGTGTAACAGTTTATGACAGTAAAGCGTGTAAAAAACCAGTTCGTGCAGTTGGTAGTGGGTGTTAGCTTCTCTTTTGGAGCAGTTATGGCTAATGCTGCCATTCAACCCCCAGAGATGGCAAACACTGCCTATGTATTAATGGACTACAATACTGGTGAGATCTTGGCGCAAAAAAATGCCAACCAGCCCCTGCCACCAGCGTCACTGACTAAAATGATGACCAGCTACATCATTGAGCAGCGTCTAAGCTCAGGTGATTTGAGCGAAGATGAACAAGTGCGGATGAGCGAAAACGCTTGGTGCCGTGGTAGCAGTACCGAGTCTTGTATGTATGTACCCGTCAATAAGACGGCAAGTGTCATCGATATGCTGCGCGGTATCATCATTCAATCAGGTAATGATGCCTCAAAAGCAATGGCTGAACATATCGCGGGTAGTGAAGACTCATTTGCCATATTAATGAACGAGCAAGCCAAAAAGCTTGGTATGGATAATACCCACTTCGTGAACGCAACGGGTATGCCAGATGAAGGGCATCAAGCATCAGCGCTTGATTTGGCTAAGCTGGCTCGAGCGATCATCAAAAACAGCGGCGATTATTATGATCTCTATGCCGAAAAAGAGTTTACTTACAATGGTATTACTCAGGGCAACCGTAACGCCCTTCTTGCTACAGACCCGAGCGTAGATGGTTTAAAAACTGGCCATACTAATGCCGCAGGCTACTGCTTGGTCGCCTCAAGCAACCGCGATGATATGCGCCTGATTTCTGTCATTATGGGCACAGAGAGTCAACAAGCACGGGCTGACCAGTCACGTGAACTGCTTAACTGGGGTTTTGGACACTTCACTACCGTGACCAAAGCGCCTGCTGGTCAGTTCGTAAGCAAATTGCCAGTATGGTTTGGCGCAGCTGATGAGATAGAGCTGGTAACAGGAGATAACTTACAAATCCTGACCAGTAAAACTCAGAAAAACAAAATTACTACTGTCATAGATATTCCTGATAGCATAGAAGCACCCATCAAAAAAGGTCAGCAAATCGGTAAAATGATGGCTGTCATTGATGGTAAAGCAGTAGCTTCAGTTCCTATCGTCGCTACCAGTGATGTTGAGCAGTCAGGCTTTGTTAGCCGTATGTGGCAACATGTAGTACGCTGGGCACAAAACTTGTTTTAATAAAGCCTTATAAATGAGGGTTGTTTTTTCAAAAAAGACGCTACTATTAAGCGTCTTTTTTGAATTTAACATCAGTTCCTGATGGCAATATATTGAGAACAATCATGAAATCTTTTACTTGGATGTTGGTATTAATACCTCTGCTTGCAGGTTGCCAATCCTTTCAGTTTGTAGAAAGTCCTATTCCCGTAACCTCTTATCCCATTGTGGTACAAAGTAAGTAGTATTAAAAAAGCAGACATCTATTTGATATCTGCTTTTTTATTGACTGCCTATTTTCAATGACTACCAAACTGAGTTTATGACTGTTATGATTCTAAACTTGTCGGCTGATGTTTAATGATCGTTTTGGCCAGATGCTCACCAAACCAAATAGCAGTATCAATATCACCTTTACCTGGGGTTTCTTCAGGAGGTGCATCAAACGATTGAGTCATCAACCCTAAAAAACTTGATAGACGATTTAGATCTTCTTCACCGTGTCCTGTCGGCATAAGCGGCATACCAATCCAATTCATACCGTGCTGCATGCTATACAAACAAATCTGCTGTAATACGGCAAGCTTATCACCGCTTAATCCACCAGAGTTGGCAAAACCTGCTGCCCACTTCCCTTCCCACTTACGATGATACCAACGCTTGGACGTCTCATCCATAAAAGTTTTGAAGCCAGCCGGCACGTTGCCCATATAGACAGCGCTACCAAACACCAGCAAATCTGCTTGATCCAAAAACTCCCAATCTACCTCATGAACATCTACCGCTTTGGCCTGTGCTGCTGGTAGTTGCTGACGTGCGCCCATGACTATCGATTCAGCGACGCGTTTGGTATGTCCATAGTTGCTATGATAGACAACTGCCATGGATACCGTCGGTTTTTTATCAGTGTGGACAGTAGACGGTGAAGGTTCTACAGATGTATTCATACAAACTCTAATGAAGGTGAGAAGTGGAAAATTTAATAAGATTCATCGGGCATGCTGGATACTTAAATACTGGATACTTAAATAATAGACGCATTAGCATGGCTACGTACAATAACAAGTGCCATACGCCCAGTCGCTGGTTGTTGTAGATGCGTCTGACGCCTATAAGAGTAATAATGCGCCTCACCATAACTACAGTCTTGTGGCGATGCGCATACTTCAATGCCCATGTTGGCCAATTGATAGGCCGCAAGCTTTGGTAAGTCTAGCTTTATTTTACTTGTATCTACTTTAGCAGTATTTGAAAGATTATCAGCTGTCTCATATAAAGCGTCAGTAGCAGTACTAGGAACTAACTGAGCGCCAGAAGAGAGACAAAAAAGTTGGTCAAAGCCATCCATATCTGATGC
>JARIEH010000297.1 GCA_029256865.1 Psychrobacter sp. | reverse complement strand
TGGCAAAGCACAGCCTTGGTATGCGACGCAATCTGGACCGATGCTGGTGATAGACGGAGAGATACATCCGCAGTTTAATCCAAATAGTACGTCACTGAAATTTCGTAATGGCGCAGGCGTTTGTAGTGATGGCAGCATCCAGTTTGTCAATAGTAATGAGCCAGTAACCTTTTATCAATTTGCCGCGCTATTTAAGAATGATTTAGACTGTGCAAACGCGCTGTTTTTGGATGGCGGTATTGCGTCGGCATTATATGCGCCCAGTATTGATAAACACGATAAAAAACAGATGGGTGTGATCATCGGGGTGGTTGAGACTAAGGAAAATTAGCACATCTATACGCCCACTCATAGACTATATTTGCTACAATAGCGCCAATTTTCATTCAACATGACACCAACTAATTTTATCAAAATATCGAGAGACTATTATGGGTTTTAACTGCGGCATCGTCGGCCTACCAAACGTGGGTAAATCCACTCTATTTAACGCCTTGACCAAAGCTGGTATCGCGGCTGAAAACTTTCCGTTCTGTACCAAAGATCCCAATACAGGTATCGTACCCGTACCCGACCTACGCCTCAAGGCACTGGCTGAAATCGTCAAGCCTGAGCGTGTCCTACCGACCACGATGGAGTTTGTAGATATCGCAGGTTTGGTAGCAGGTGCCTCCAAAGGTGAAGGCATGGGCAACCAGTTTTTAGCCAATATCCGTGAAACCGACGCCATTGCGCATGTTGTACGCTGCTTTGACGATGATAACGTGGTACACGTCGATGGACGCGTCAGCCCCATTGATGACATCGAAACCATCAATACCGAACTGGCCCTCGCTGATTTAGAAGCAGTCGAACGGGCAATAATGAACCTCTCCAAAAAAGCCAAAGGTGGCGATAAAGACGCTGGGGCTATGCTCGATGTGTTCAAAAAAATTGAGCCTTTACTTGCAGAAGGTCAAGCCGCACGCGCTGCTAACCTCGACGATGACGAAAAAAAGATCATCAGAAGCTATGGTTTGATTACCTTAAAACCCACCATGTATATCGCCAACGTTAGCGAAGATGGTTTCGAGAACAATCCCTATCTTGATGCGGTACGTGACTATGCTACGGGTGAAGACTCCATCGTCATTGCGCTATGCAATCAGATCGAATCTGAGATTGCTCAGCTTGATGAAGAGGACAAAAAAGACTTCTTAGAAGACATGGGCATGGAAGAAGCCGGCCTTGATCAAGTGATTCGTGGCGGTTATGAGTTACTTGACATGCAGACTTACTTTACCGCTGGTGTGAAAGAAGTTCGCGCTTGGACAGTAGCTGTTGGTGCAACTGCCCCTCAAGCAGCAGGGGTGATTCATACGGATTTTGAGCGTGGCTTTATTCGTGCCGAAGTCATTGCTTATGATGACTTTATCGAATACAAGGGTGAAAAAGGCGCAGCTGCCGCTGGTAAATCACGCTTAGAAGGAAAAACTTATATCGTCCAAGATGGTGATGTGATGCATTTCCGCTTTAACGTATAAGCACTTTGACATTTTCATACAGCACTTACAAAGCCTAGCATAGAACAACCAAAAGCCAGCCGCGTTGCTGGCTTTTTCTATTATAATAACTGAATTAACAGTGCTTAAGAAATAAACGTTAAAATAGACAAGCCACTTAAAAAATAATAATAATAAACAATATTAATAAATAATGGAATGTAGTTTATGATCACTCAGTTAGATAAACCAAAAAACGCAAGCGAGCACTGGGCACGACTATTCAGTGCCAAACGCTTAGGAAGCGACAAGCTGCCACCTATTCAAGATAGCGCGCGCTCTTCCTTTCATACAGACTATGACCGTTTAGTATTTTCGCATTCGTTTCGTCAGCTCAATCAAAAAACCCAAGTACACCCTCTGACCAATCAACTGGGTATCCGCACGCGCCTGACGCATTCGCTAGAAGTTTCCTGTATTGGACGCTCTCTTGGCATGATGGCGGCAGAAAAACTGCATGATAAATTGGATAACGGCCTACCTTCAAATGTCACGCCTGCGGATGTCGGAGTCATCGTGCAAGCGGCTTGCCTCGCGCATGATATCGGTAACCCACCCTTTGGACACGCGGGTGAATATGCCATTCGTGATTGGTTTGGTCATCCTGATCGCAAATCTATTATGCAGCATTTAGATGATAATCAACGTTTAGATTTGCTCGCTTATGAAGGCAATGCCCAAGGATTTCGGCTATTGGTACGCAATGAGCACCATCCAGATCTAGGCGGTATGCGCTTGACTTGCGCCACCTTAGGTGCCTTTATGAAGTATCCATGGCTAGCCACTCATAGTAATGACAGGGATGCAGACAAGCTAACCGACGAGGTACAAAAATTTGGCTGCTTTTATAGTGAAGCCGCTCAGCTAGAGCAGTTGGCAGAGTGCTTACATTTACCGCGTTCACAGCAGCATGATGGTTTTGCGCGCCATCCACTGGCCTATTTGTTGGAAGCCGCGGACGACATTTGCTATGCGCTGATAGACTTAGAAGATGGTATCCACCTCAATATGCTCAGCTATGCAGAAGTGGCAGCCATCTTCTATCAACTGATTGGTGAATGCCCTGACACGATCACGATATCAGCACAAATGTCTGCCAGACAGCAGTTGGCAGCCCTGCGTGCTCGTGCCATGATGCGCTTGGTCAATGCCGTCACTGATGCTTTTGTGGCCAATAGCGATGCCTTGCTTGCAGGAACGCTCAGCGGCAGCTTGTTTGCGCACTGCGATCCGACGATAAAGAATGGCATCAACCAAGCCAAAACATTGGCCCGTGAAAAAATCTTTAACCATCCTAGCAAAGTACGTATGGAGCTGATGGCCAATCAGTGTCTCCATCGTCTGCTCGATTCTTTTGTGCCCCTAGCATGGACGGCGCTGACTAGAGCATCAAAGCCATTTGAGCAGCAACGACTGTTAAGCTTATTACAACCGCATCTTGATGAGCATCGTCGCGTATTATCAGAGGACATTTATCATAATATTCTCAATATTCTAGATTTTATTACTGGCATGAATGATCATGAAGCCTACAGATTGGCGCAAGAATTGCAGGGGCATTTAGGCACGATGGTTTAATATCGAATATAGATAATATAAGCAGTAGGGATTTCATGCGTGTTTTTGCCTTGAAATGAGTAACACAAACATCTATTGGATAATAATTGAATACTATGAGTAGTCGCGAAAAAAAGAAACTCCAAACTCGGCACGCATTTTTTAGTGCCGTATTAGACTTATGTATGACAGGGCAATCTTTTAGCTCTATCAGCCTACGACAAGTCACTCGTGAGGTTGGCGTCGTGCCAACGGCTTTTTATCGTCATTTTGATGACATGGAATCCTTAGGCGAGGCACTGGTGGTTGAGGAGCTGGGCAGCACACTCGCCACCTTACGGGATGGCTTACAAATCGGCCGTAAACGCAGTTTTGATCGTCAAATTGCTAAGAGTATCCAACTGTTTTTGTCCACTGTCAGTGCACAGCCACAATACTGGCAGTTTTTAGTCAGTGAACGTTTTGGTGGTTCAGAGGCAGTGCGTAAAGCGATCAGTAATTTGGTAAAGATGCACGGCAAGATTTTAGGAGAGGATTTGGCATTACAGCCTGCTTTTGCTCATATCAATGACTACGACCGTCGTCTGCTTGCAGAAGCCGGAGTCAATATGTTCTTTTCTTGGATTATTGATTGGCTGGAATTAACCTATTCTGAAGACCATGATGATGAGGCAGATTTGGTAGATATTGAAGAAAAGAAACAACTGACGCTACATAACTGTACCCGTCAGGCACAAATGCTGTTTTATGGGGCTTATAACTGGAAATCAAGCGAAGAAACACTCCTTGATGATTGATAAGCTTTGAGATGACTAATAAAGCTGCCAACTAGAATATCCATTATTAAAAACTGGGACGAAATGCCCAAAAACGCTGCGAGACTATTTTTATCACTTTTGGCTTATTAACCTCACTGTCAGTGCTATTAGAACGGTCGTTGTTAGCAGTATTGTTCATATTACCACTATCTTCCTCACCCTTATCCACCTTACTGATCAGCACCGTCGCAAATTTCTGCCGCGGTGCGTCATCATGACTACGATCAGTCGCCGTAATCAATGCCATAAATGCTTGGCTGTCTACAGCCAATAATGGCGTCAGTGCTTGACGCTGCTCAGTATTTAAAGTACTAAGAGGTGGTAGCTGCCACAACTCATCGACGGCACTCAATACTTGCTGCTCGCGCAATTTTATCAGCGTTTGCATCTGTTCTGTGGTCGCTTCTTCTATTAACGCTGCGAGTAGTACTGGACTTGCCGTATTGACGTTAATAGGTAAAAAATAAGGCACTGCAGTAATATAGGGTCGCAGGGTCGCAAGCACTTCAGCGCTTATTCCGCGTACTTCTGCTAACTGCTCAATGCTTATAAACGGCTGATTTGGGAGTTTTTTATCCGCTATATTGCCTTGCTGTGCATAGACTGCGATTTCGTCACCACCATCATTATAAACTTCGCTGTCCGTATCCTGCCAATCCAGCACGGCAATGGCAATGTCAGGCTCTATATTTAGCTGACTCAATAGACGCTGAAACACAGCAAGCGCAGCCGTATCTACCATACCATCATGATATAAGTTATTAATATTAAAACGACTGGCCTCATCACGTAGCTCGGTTGCGACACTGCGCCTACCTATAGTATAGGGTGCTAATGGCTGTGCCCAAACGTCTTGTAAGCTATCTGTATCATTCAGCTGACTGTCAGCACGTATCACCATCAATGCCAATTGTTGCCCTGCATTGATATCTTGCAACAACTTATCCTGATTGAATAATAAACCACTACGGCGAATGGCTGTCTTTTGACTGGCGAGCATCGCACCTGCCACCACGGTGATACTGACAACCAATAATAAGATGGTCAATAGTGCCACGCCGCGCTGAGAGTTTGATGGCAACTTTGATGACGTGTCTGATGGTATTGTCACAAGTGCCTCGTATTATTGATCGGTTGGCGTATTTTCAGAGTTATTTTCAAGATTGTTTTCAGAATCATTTTCCGTATTCTTGCCATTATTATTCATTGCCTTAGCACCCTTCGAGGCACTATTATACGGTATTATCTGCGGAGCAAGTGCCCACTGCCAGGTGATGGGCATGTCCTGATAGGTAAAACTGACGCCCACCCCTTTTGGCAGTAGCTTAGGCAACATAGGCTGCGCTTTATTACTTTCACTACTGCCTTCACTAACTTTTATAGGATTATCGCCGTTGTTACTCTGTTGGCTATTTGCATCAGGGAATTTGGCACTTGTTTCAGGTAGGTAGGCTTGCCAGCGGCCTGCTGTCACCTCATCTAGCAGTACCGTATCTAAACTGATACTCTCAGAACCTCCTTCTACGCTGTTATATTGCCGACGAATAAGGCGCTGATCGGCAAAGACATAATCT
>JARIEH010000151.1 GCA_029256865.1 Psychrobacter sp. | reverse complement strand
AAATTTTCTGGCTAGTTTTATCCCTATTAGCCAAAACCTGCTGTGGTATAAAAAAGCCCAGAACGTAAAAACGTATCTGAGCCTGATTTTACTCGTATTTCATCGCTTATGATTAATGCTCCTAAATAGCACCGATAAGCAGAGTTAAACTCGAATTAATAGGTTGAGATATGCTCTTCTGACTCGCTGCCGTCTAGGATATCAGAGTCATCAATGCCAGCTGCCGAATCATCCTCAGCAGTCGCTACTGCGACATCATCATTTGTCATGTCCCCTGACGCGACTGCAACGCCATCGCTGGCCATAGGATCATTGATAGTATCAGCATTTGAAACCCCTGTTGCTTCTTGCTCCACCGAGGTTTGCGCATCGACATTCACCTCATCTTCAGTGGCTACTGGCTTTTTATCCGCACAAGCCCCGAGTGTTAAAGCCGCAGCAGCTAAAGATACATATAACCAGTTTTTATATGTTAGCTTCTTGAATGTATTATTTATCATGCTCATTTTGACTCTCCATCGTTGGTATTAACAAATAATGGTTTCAGTGTTTAATATACTGAAAACTATTCCCGACTACTTTAGTAGTTACAGCACAGTTATGTTCAGAATACGTAACGACTAGAGAACGAAACGCTTATGATAAAATCATAACAATACACAACGGGCGTAAGGGCTCAATAAGTCTGTGCAACCAGATTCTGTTCACAAATTCGTCTTTACTATCGCCCCAATCTCCTCTATGTTAAAGAGCATAATCCCGTGAGGTTGATAGAAAAGGCTGTTTTTAACTCTTCTCTCTATTTAACCCGCTGTTATCTAACTGTTATCTAATAACCTACTGTTTAATATAATAAAATCATTGCCAGTTCTACTAGCTGCTAGTGAGTAACTCGCAAATAATAACCTATTATACAATTAACCCTTCTCATCCACAGACATAAGGACAAGGATCTATGAGTCAGTCGAATACCACAGACATCACTGCATATATGCAACAAGTTGGTCAACAGGCACGTGCAGCCTCTCGTGCGCTTGCTGCTGCCAATACAGGCGATAAAAACTCGGCATTGATGGCCATTCATCATGAATTAAAAAATGCTAAAAAAGATATTTTGGCGGCCAATAAAATTGATATGGATAAAGGCCAAAAAAATGACCTTGATGCTGCGCTACTGGATCGCTTAGAGCTGAATGACGATCGGTTTGAGGGCATGCTACAAGGTCTCAAGGACGTCTCTACTTTACCTGATCCTATCGGCGAAGTGACTGATATGACTTATCGTCCATCAGGTATTCATTTGGGTAAGATGCGTGTACCACTTGGGGTGGTTGGTATGATTTATGAGTCACGCCCTAACGTCACACTAGAAGCGGCCTCTCTTGCGCTAAAATCTGGTAATGCCATCATCTTACGTGGTGGCTCTGAAGCCTTTGAGTCCAATCAAGCCATTGCTAAATGCATCCACCAAGGCCTTAAAAACGCTGGTCTCTCGGAGCATAGCGTGCAAGTCCTACAAACCACAGATCGCGCTGCTGTCGGTGAGCTTATTACCATGACAAAATATGTAGATGTCATCGTACCACGTGGCGGCAAAGGATTGATTGAACGTATCAGCAACGATGCAAAAGTGCCTGTTATCAAGCATTTGGACGGTAACTGCCATACTTTTATTGATCGGGATGCACAGCCTAATATTGCCATCGAAGTCAGTGTCAATGCTAAGACCCATCGCTACGGTACTTGTAATACCATGGAGACGCTATTGGTCGATGAAGCCGTTGCAGATGAGCTGCTACCGAAGATTGCCGAAGCCATTGTGCAAGCGGATGATGCCATGCAGCTACGTCTCGATGATAAGTCGCAAAGTATCTTGCAAGGTAACGCCAAGCTCGACGGTCACCTATCGATGGCGACAGATGAAGACTGGGATACAGAATACCTTGCGCCTATCTTAGCCATTAAAGTGGTTAGCGGCATTGATGAAGCGATTGAGCACATCAACACTCATGGCAGCCAACATACCGATGTGATCATTACTGACAACTATAGCAAGTCGCAGCGCTTTATCCGTGAAGTAGACTCAGCAAGTGTCATGATTAACGCTTCCAGTCGTTTTGCGGATGGCTTCGAATATGGTCTGGGTGCAGAAATCGGTATCTCAACTGATAAAATCCATGCGCGCGGTCCAGTTGGACTGGAAGGTCTCACCTCGCAAAAGTGGATTGTCTATGGGCATGGCGAGACTCGCGCTTAATTTGCCATTTATAGGACAATTTAAAGTATAATCCACAAAAAAACGTCAGCTTAATTGCTGGCGTTTTTTTCTTATTGATAAATATGTTATATATGACGTATAAAAATTATTTTGCTGAATACAGCACACTCGATAGGACAATGCGCCCATGCAAAGTGGCAAGATTAAACACTGGAATGCAGATAAAGGCTATGGCTTTATCGAGGTAGACAATCAAAGTGAAAATGTCTTCTTTCATATCAGTACTGTGCGCTTGCCGCAGCCTATAAGCGAAGGTCAACGCGTCTATTTTAACAGTCAGCGTAATGAAAAAAACCAATTGCGCGCCACTGAAGTTACCTCTAATGAATTAAGTATTTTAGAAATGGCAACATCAAATTCAGTACCTAACTCAGCCCATCGCAACTTAGAGAGTGTTAATCAGAAAAACAATCGGCATAAAAACACTCGCAGCAGCCAAAATAAAAAGAGCGGCTTCTCTACTCTATTAAGTTTCATCGCTATTATTGCCATTGCGGTTTACTTCTTTGGCGATTTAAAATCCCGTTTATTGACAGACAGTACGCAAGCAACCTCTGTAGCGCAGACGGCATCTGAATCAGCCAGCATTGACAATGTCAAAGCTATCACGGGTGATGCACAAATAGATCAAACGCTCGCCTTAATCCAGCAGGGAGGACCTTTTCCTTACCCTAATAAAGATGGCACGACGTTTTATAATCGCGAAGGCAAGCTACCCGCGCAGTCGCAAGGCTATTATCGTGAATATACCGTACCTACGCCCAGCGTTTCTCATCGCGGTGCACGGCGCATTGTCACAGGCGGTCATCCACCGACCACTTATTATTTGACCGTCGACCATTACGATAGCTTTCGACAATTGCAGGTGAACTGATATGAGCCAAGCGATTTACTATATTAATCAAAACAGCATCAATCAAAACGGCATTGACCAAAAAACTGAAACCTTTATTGATAGCATTCCTAAGCAAGCGCTTAACATTCCACTTGGTAATGTCTTGGATAAAGAAAGTCTGCTCACCAGCTTAGCAAAAGTAGCCAATTTTCCCAGCTATTTTGCCCATAATTGGGACAGCGCCTGGGATTGTTTGACCGATAGTGATATCACTTATCTCACGCTTTACTTAAATGAGGTAGATAAAATCAATACTGAGGACTTTAATGTCTTTAAGAACATCATTAAGGACGCTTATAAAAATTTTGGCAAACCGCAATTGTGGATTGTAGTAGCGTCAGAGGATGCGTGCTAATAATGAGACGATCAGAACCTAAATCGGAGATAAAACCAGCTTTATTCCGAATTCAGGTTAATTTATATTTATAGAAAGGATGAATTTATGGAATTGACATTAAATGGATATTACACGCTAATCTTTGCCACATTGGTGCTGTTATTAGGGCGATTCTTGGTTAAAAAAATTAAATTCTTGGAAGACTTTAATATTCCAGAACCCGTTGCCGGCGGCTTAATTGCTGCCGTTATTGTTTATGCGCTTAATTTAATTTGGGGTTATAGCTTTAACTTTCATCAAGGACTGCAAACAGCAACGATGCTGATGTTCTTTGCCTCTATCGGACTCAGTGCCGACTTTGGCAGGCTTAAAGCCGGTGGTACACCCTTATTAATTTTTCTCGCCGTAGTATCGGTATTTATTGTTTTACAGGATGCCGTTGGCGTCGCCATGGCAAGCGCACTGGGGCTTGATCCTTTGCTTGGCTTGGTGACAGGTTCAATTGCCTTGACTGGTGGACACGGCACAGCAGGTGCATGGGGTGTTGTACTAGAAGAGCAGTATGGTGTGGTTGGCGCAACGACTCTAGGTATTGCGGTGGCCACTTATGGTCTGGTAGCAGGCGGACTGATAGGTGGTCCTGTTGCGCGTCGATTAATCTCGAACCTTGGTTTAAAACCAACCCCCGTTAATCCAAACCCAAGTGAAGTCGAAAGACTGGCTGGTGAGCAGTCGTTATACAGTACCAAGCATACCGAAGATGGTGATCAGAGACATGAAGAGATGTTTGAGAAGCCTGATAACATTCGTCTGATTACCGCCTCTTCAACGATTGAATCATTGGCGTTATTCGCAGCGGCTTTGGCGTTTGCCGATATCATGACACTGGTAGCAGAAGGGACAGCATTTGAACTACCGACCTTCGTTTGGGCATTAGCAGGTGGCGTTATTATTCGTAATGCGTTAACCATGGTGTTCAATTTTGATATGTTCGACCGTGCTATTGACGTGATTGGTAACGCTTCTTTGAGTCTGTTTTTAGCCATGGCGCTGTTGTCATTAAAACTATGGGAATTAACTGATCTTGCAGGGCCTGTCTTGATTATCTTAGTGGTACAGACATTCGTTATGGTTGGTTATGTTTACTTTGTCACATTTAGAGTGATGGGTAAAGATTACGATGCCGCCGTCTTGTCAGCGGGACATTGCTGTTTTGGTATGGGCGCGACCCCAACGGCAATTGCCAACATGCAAGCCGTGACTGATCGCTATTTACCTTCACCCAAAGCGTTTTTGATTGTACCGATGGTTGGCGCCTTCTTTGTCGATATCGTTAACGCCACTGTGTTGCAGATATTCACTAAAATACCATTTTAATAAAGATGAGTGAGTTTTAAGATTAGACTGAATTGATACCAATAAGCCCCGATTATATTTTGTATAATTGGGGCTTTTGTTTAGGTGTGATACAGGATTTTTTATGTTTGGTATTACCGATCTTACCGCATATATCATTGGCTCAATCATTATCATTTTATTGCCTGGTCCAAACAGCTTGTATTGCCTCTCTGTTGCAGCTGCTTACGGCGTGCGCAAAGGTTACCGCGCAGTAGCGGGCATCTTCGTCGGTGACAGTATTTTGATGCTGGTTACCGTGCTTGGGGTTGGTGGACTACTCAAGCTATATCCACTCTTATTTAATGCTATCAAGCTTATTGGTGGCTTATATTTACTGTACCTTGGTATAAAGCTACTCATGGGCGCTCAGCAAACATTTCGTCATAGAACACTACTTGCCGATGCCAAACCCAAGCTCTCTACACCACCACAAAATCAAAACTTCTTTTATCGTGCTATGTTGCTGAGTCTGACCAACCCCAAAGGCATTCTGTTTTTCTTATCCTTCTTTGTACAATTCGTTGACCCTCTCTATCCACATCCGTTTTTATCTTTCTTTATATTGGCGGTGATTTTACAAATCATCAGTGTCAGCTACCAAAGTGTGATGGTGTTTTCTGGTAAAAAATTATCACACAAATTTAGCCAATCACCCAAGCTAATCATAGTCAGCATGACCTTTACTGGCTTAATATTTATCGGATTTGCCATTAATTTGTGGCTGGCGCAGCTCACGTAATAAAAACCTGATTTGCTTAACTTGCTTAATAAGAGTTTATGACCTGCCGCATTTAGTAAGCTATAGGATGGTTGTCACAATTTAAGCACTTGAAGAGGAAAAAATGAAAAACAAAAAGAGTCTAAAACTATCAGCTGAAGATGAAGACCGTATTTTAGATAGCTTAAAGCGCTATATGAGAAATGAGCTTCAATGTGAACTTGAGGACTTTCCAGCAAAAATGTTATTAGATTTTTTACTCGAGTTAATAGGCCCAAAACTCTATAACCAAGCCATTGACGAGATTGAGCCATGGCTATACGAGAAGTTTGTTGGCATCTTAGAAGACAATCATGCGTTAAAAAAGGATTAGTTTGTAAGAAAATTACCAAAAAAACCGCCTAGCATAAGCCAAGCGGTTTTTATTTTATACGATGCTGAATAAATATTTACTGGTTTTTTGCGTAAACCGGCAGCTCTTTACAGATCGCTTCTACTTTACCGCGTACTTCAGCAGCGACTTTCTCATCGCCACGGCTGTCTAGTACATCGCAAATCCAACCTGCTAACTCGCTAGCTTGCGCTTCGTTGAAGCCACGCGTAGTAATCGCTGGTGTACCGATACGAATCCCAGAAGTCACGAATGGAGACTTTGGATCGTTTGGTACAGCATTTTTATTGACCGTGATATGTGCATCGCCAAGCCATTTGTCCGCTTCTTTACCTGTCATTTCTTGCTTAACCAAGCTGATCAGCATCAGATGGTTTTCAGTACCACCAGAGATGATTTCATAACCACGCTCTTGGATGACTTTTGCCATTGCTTTGGCGTTTTTGACCACTTGCTGCTGATAGGTTTTGAAGTCGTCCTCTAATGCTTCTTTGAATGAAACCGCTTTAGCAGCGATCACATGCATCAGTGGGCCACCTTGGTTGCCTGGGAATACAGCAGAATTGAGCTGTTTGGCAAGCTTTTCGTCGCGAGCAAGAATCATACCTGAGCGTGGGCCACGTAAGGTTTTATGCGTCGTAGTAGTCACCACATCAGCATACGGCACTGGGTTTGGATAAACACCACCAGCAACCAAACCAGCAACGTGTGCCATATCAACGAGTAAGTACGCGCCTACTTCGTCAGCAATATCACGGAAACGCTTCCAGTCCACAACCTGTGAGTACGCTGAAAAACCAGCAATAATCATTTTAGGTTTGTGCTCTTTTGCCAAGCGTTCAACTTCGTCATAATCAATCAGTCCTGTCTCTTCAACTAGGCCATATTGTATGGCGTTATAGTTCAGACCTGAGAAATTGATATGTGCGCCATGTGTCAAGTGACCACCAGCATCAAGGCTCATACCAAGTACCGTATCATTGGCCTCTAACAAGGCTAAAAATACTGCTGCATTTGCTTGGCTACCTGAATGTGGTTGCACGTTGACATACTCGGCCCCAAACAACTCTTTTGCACGATCAATCGCCAACTGCTCGACGATATCAACGTGCTCACAGCCACCATAATAGCGCTTACCAGGATAGCCTTCAGCATACTTATTGGTGAGATCTGTGCCTTGTGCTTCCATCACCGCTTGCGAGCAGTAGTTTTCTGATGCAATAAGCTCGATGTGGTTCTCTTGACGAACACTTTCGGCTTCCATGGCTGCAGAAAGCTCAGGATCATAATCTTTGATGGATATATCTTTAAACATATTGATGTCCTATGTATTCACTATTATTAGGAGGGAGCTGTTAGAGGGGAGAAGCCTAAGCGAGCGTCTCGTTCTTAGCAATAGTTTTGATGCATTTTTGCATCTGAGATATCGCTGCAATCAAGTGTAACATGAAACTTTATGTTACGAGCGCAAAAAAACCTATCTTGGTATGAGTGAGTTTCTTAGCCTGATAGTGAACGATAATAGCGATACAAAACAATTCACTTAACACTGTCAAAGTAACTTAAGTGATTTATCTAAACAATAAAATCTCAGTAGGAGTGATTCGCTATAATACAGAATAAAGAGAAAAAAACGTTGGTAAGCACTCATAATATCTGACAAAAAGTCGGCAAAAAAGTCTCACTGATGAGTAACTTGCGATCATACCAGTCATAAACTGTTTGTCGTTGCCAACCATCCGCCGTCTCAACGATGAAACGTCGGCTAGGTAGCGTGCGACGGCGCTTAAACATGACATAACCAATGGGCGTACCTTTTAACTGTTGCAGACGCCGCGCCCGTCCTTTTAGACTTGGTAAAGGAAAAATGCTTTGTGCAGCTACCCACGCTCTATCATCGTTACCATAAAGCTGTACCTCACGTACCCACGCCAACATGGGACGATTGAGCATGATGCTTTGTACGCCTAGTTGCTTTTTTTGTGCTAAAGACAGTAACCGATAGCCTTCAAAGCTACGCTCTACGCGTAGTGGCTGCCCTGCTTTTTGTTCTAGCATGGCAGTCAGAGAACCTTCGGCAGTGAGCCAAGCCAATAGTTCATTAGTAGGGACAGAGTTTATAGGGTAATCAGAATGTTGATTGGACATAGGCAAAAACTAATCGTTAAAGGCTAAAGATAATTAACTGCTAGAAAAAGAAGACTTACGTCACTCATGGTTATCACGTTACTCATGGTTATAAATCATCAAAGGACGGCATGTTATCATTATTAAATGGTAATGCCTCATGCGCTTGCTGACGATATTGTGCCATATGCAAACGATCTTTTGCGCAAAAATCATTAATCGCTGCTACGAAACGCGGATCATAGATACGGTGTA
>JARIEH010000175.1 GCA_029256865.1 Psychrobacter sp. | reverse complement strand
TTTTTAATTTTACTTCTCAGCTTAGCGGCAGCGATGGTGTCTTTGGCGTGTTGTTCACTAATATTCAAAGTCTGGCTAGCGGCGTTATTGAGTTTGGCTTCCACCATACTGACGACAGGCTTGGTATTACTGCTATCTGCAAGCTGCAGAGTCACTCGATTCAAATGGGTATGATAACGCTGACGCAAATCGTCCTGTTCTTGAATACGTGCATTTTCAGTGAGTTCACGTTCAATGGTCACCAAATCAATGCAATCAACAGGGCAGGGCGCTATACATAGCTCGCAGCCAGTACACAAATCCGTAAAAATGGTATGCATGTGCTTGCCAGTACCGACGATGGCATCGACTGGGCAGGCAGGAATGCATTTGGTACAACCGATACAGTCATCCTCACGAATGATAGCGCGAACCTCGGTAGGACGCTCAGTGATGGGATCTATTGGCCATTGTGAAGCGGCAGCAGTCAGTGGCTGTTGATGATCACTATTAAGTAGGTGATGAATCCTGTCTGTAACAGGCTGACCTCCTGGCACACATTTATTATAAGGCTCTCCCTCTACCACGATCGCAGTAGCGTAAGGTAAGCAGCCATCTGGATGCTCACAAAGTCCGCATTGAGTCTGCGGTAGACAGGCATCAATGGCTGCAATCTGCCGCTGAATATCAGACGGCAAAGTCGCTAAGGTCAAAGTATCAAATAAGAGGGGTAGGTCTGCTAAACGTGTGTCGATATTACTGGACATATAAATAACGGCCTTAAAACTGGCGATAAATAATAGGGTTTATAGAGAGATATTTAAAGTGACATTCCTTGCTCGTGCATAATCTGTGCAATTAACTCATAAGCGATACTGCCTTTAAAGGGTATCTTAGGCAAATTTGAGAGATCAAAAAAATTAGCATGCGACAGCTCTTTTTGTTGTATGGCAATCTCACCGCTGGCATATGACGCGCGAAAGCCTAACATCAAATTAGAAGGAAAAGGCCACGGCTGACTGCTTACATAGCGTATGTCTTTTAAACTGATGGCCACTTCTTCAGAGACTTCGCGTACGACCGCATGCTCCAAGCTTTCACCTACCTCTACAAACCCTGCAATGAGACCGTACTGTAGCTGCGCGCTTGGCTTGCCATAGCGATGATGGTGGGCCAATAGTATTTGCATCTCTCCAGTCTTAGGATTTGGGCGAGTAATAGCAGTAATGATACAAGGCTGCACACGTGGATACTGACGTAAGCGGCAGACTTGACAAACCATGGCACGTTCACCAGATTTATCGGCATGCACTGGCGCACTGCAGCGACTACAAAACTGCGTATCAGTCTGCCAACGTAGTAGTTGAATGGCTTGGCTTAACTGTGCGGCAAGCGTAGCAGGCAGTTGCGTAATCAGCTGCCGATAAGAAATAAAGTCAATACTGTCTATGGGATAAGAGAGATCAGTATCGCCTACGGTTTTAGGTAGAGATAAGGTCGCATCAGAGACGGTATTCCAGTTTGGGGTAGCAATCCCCTGTGCTTCAGCATACTGAAGGCTAATAGCAGTGGTCGCAGGAAAGTCTTTAGTTTCAGTATGCTGGCGTGCTTCTATCCAATGGCTTGGTGCTAAGCTGCCTATTAGCTCAACACGTCCTAACTGATAGACAGCAGTAACCTCAGCTTTAGGGAGTACAATTTGTAAGGGCCACCAGCCTTCTACCGTCTGTCGACATAGTATGGTCTCGTTATCAAGTACAAAAGCGCTGGTCATAGTTAACTATCCAAACCATTAATGAGGTCGCCTATATATTTATATATAAGCCGTTAGTATTGATGTTATTTAGGCAGTAAGCAAATGGCTTAAGCTCTCTAATGCAATATCAAGGGATTGCTTGCTAACAGGACGGTTGTTTTCAAAACCCTCTAAGCGATAATCTACGGCCATTATGACGTCAGCGATACGGGCGAGTTTTTGCTCGTCGAAAACAGAGCCATCTGCTAGGCGCTCTGCTATATAAACAGAAAGCTGGCTAAACAAGTTGGAAGCGGCAGGGATCTGCAAAAATCTTACGGCACCTGCCACTTGACATAGCATTTTAGGAACATTGTGAATATTGACGGTGTCGCGGTTAGGATCGGCTACATAATCATTGATGGCTTGCTCGATACTAGATATCGTCACGCGACTCTCTTTAGCCAAAGTATCGTAAGCTGTATCTAGCTGATGTAATGAGATATGTTGGTTATTCATGGGTAGGTGCGTCATACCTGGAGTATGTTTTCTTGCCATTGCCGTTGAAGCATTCTCCGCAAGCATCAGGGATAAGAGTAGGTGATCAAAATCCTCTGAGGTTGGCGATTGCCATTTGGCTACTTTTGCAGCAGCAGACTCAAGCGCACTCGCTGCCTCATCTAGAGCCAGTAGTTGCATGGCCGAGCTCAGCTCATCCAAGCTCTCTGTAATCGAAGTTACTTGGAGGGCAGATGTGTCAGACGTATCGCCACGTGCATAAGCATCGGCTTTTTCTTTGATGTTATTGATTTGATTCTGAATGAT
>JARIEH010000287.1 GCA_029256865.1 Psychrobacter sp. | reverse complement strand
GGCGCTTGGCTAAAACCTACTAATACGGTACTAGCATTAGAAGCTTTAATCGCGCTGGCGATATCGTCATCGTATTCGCTATCGATCAACCAAATATCCACCTGCACTTTGTAGAGCTGCGTCTTGTCTTGCAGCTGTTGCCGCGACACACAGTCGATCAAAGTAAAATCGCAGCTGCGCACAGTGTCACTAAACGCCAGCCTTTGATGCTGACTCTCTGCTACCGCCAATACTTTGATAGCACTACTGGCTCTAGTACTCAGCGCTGATAAAAGCATATTATTCATTGTGACTTAAGCTAATAACTTGGCCCAATTGAGCCTGTATTTTATCTAGCAACTCATTTTCTTGGAATGGCTTACCCATATAATCATTGACACCGATTTTGAACGCACGTTCGCGATGCTTTTCACCCGTACGTGAGGTAATCATAATAATGGGTATGTCGCGCAAACGTTTATTATGTCGCACTTGAGTGGCAACTTCAAAACCATCCATACGTGGCATCTCTATATCCAATAAGATGAGGTCCGGTGTTGTCTCCTGCAAAATCTCGATAGCATCGATACCGTCTTTGGCAACAGCGACATTAATACCTTGACGCTCTAGTAAGCGCGACGTGACTTTGCGTACTGTCACTGAGTCATCAACGACCAATACTGTGATCTGTGATTGTACATTATTCTCACTGTCCGCTTCCACGCTCTGACTCACCTCTTTAATGATGGGCGCATTACGCATCAAAGCCATAGGGTCTAATATGAACATGACAGAACCGTCACCCATAATGGTAGCGGCTGAAATACCTGAAAGACGCGATAGCTGACGGCCAAGCGGCTTTACAACCACTTCGATACGTGAGCCTGCGATCTGATCGACTTGTAGTGCAATCTTTTGACCTGTACGATTTTTTATGACAATAATTGGTAGGCTGGTATTGGTACTAACCATCAATTCGTTAAGTTTATTGCCCGATAAAATCTCGTTAAGATAGCGAATTCGATAGTTTTCATCTTCAATGTTTAAACTGGCCGCACCTGACTCATAATAATCATAGAGCTTTTCAGGATTGACACGGATCACACGCTCAATCTGCACTAAAGGAATCGCATAATAACGATCCGCAGCACGTACGACCAAAGCATCTGATATGGCGACTGTCAGTGGTACACGCATGGTAAAGCGCGAACCCTTACCCTCTTCAGAGCTCACAGAGACAACACCGCCTAACTGACGGATCTCACTGATAACCACGTTCATCCCAACACCGCGCCCCGAGATTTGGGTCACCTTTTTTTGAGTCGTCAAACCGGCGTTAAAGATATACTGCATGACATCAAGATCACTCAGACTATCGTCATTTTCTGCAATCAAGCCTTGTGCAATCGCTTTTTTGCGGACGGCATCGACATTGATGCCATAACCATCATCAGATAAATGGATAACGATTTCACTGCCTTCACGTCGTACTTCTAAAGTAATTTGCCCACCACGACTTTTGCCTGCTCTTAAACGGGCTTGGGTGTTCTCGATACCATGGTCGACAGCGTTACGCAGCATATGCTCAAGTGGTGAGGTAATGCGCTCAAGAATAGTCCTATCAATCTCGTCATCCGCATTGATAATGCTCAACTCTACTGATTTATTGAGCTCATGCGCCGTTTGACGCACAATTCGTTCAAGGCGTGGCACTATTCGTGTAAATGGCACCATGCGTGAATTCATCAGCCCATCTTGTAGTTCGGCTTGAGTGCGCGCCAACTGTAGCAGCAGACTCTCACTGTCACGCGTTTTTTCTAACAACGTACTTTTAATATCTACCAAGTCAGAGGCCGACTCCGATAATGATTTTGATAATTGGTTTAAAGATGAATACTGATCCATTTCTAAAGGATCAAAACCCTCGTTGTTAATTAACTTCTTATCATCAATTTGCGATAAAATCTGAGCTTCAAGCTCCGTTTCCATTCGGCGCAACTGATCGGCGAGACGTTGTACCGTCGTGCCCATCTCTTCAATGCTATTGGTCAGGCTGCTCATTCCCATGTCGATACGCGCACGGTTGATTGCTGATTCACCTGAGAGGTTGATCATATGCTCGACCAGATCACCTGAGATGCGAATGACCTCATTATGACTAACGCTTTGCTCCTGCATCTCAAAGCTGCCAGTCATGGGTGGCATTTCATTAATATTTGCTACTACTCGTTCTTTTTGCTGCTTTTTGGCAGCGGCAATCATATTGCGCTGCTCTTGCAATGACTCTCTAGGCACCTGCTGTAAGCTATCAGGATTTTTACTAAACTGCTTTAGGGCAGCAATCAGTGCAATGGGTAGCGGTGGGTTAACCTTTTGCTTAAGAATAAAGACAGCATCTGCCAACCAGTCATGACAAGCCATTAATAACTGAGAGACCATTTTGGTCGCTGGGCGCCGACGAATGGCCAACTCTTCGTATACGGTTTCCATCTCATGAGCCAAGTCAGCGATGCCGTTGGCGGTCACCATACGCGCACCCCCTTTGATGGTGTGCAAATCCCGCTGCAGTGCTTGTAAGGCAGTCACATCACTAATATTATTCAAAAACAGCTGCAAATATTTATTGCTACTACTGATAATCTCTTCGGCTTCTTCTAAGAACACCTCTAAGATATCCGCATCAGGTAAGCCATCTAGCCATGACTGCACGATAATACTATCAAGGCTTATTGTTTTATCTGCGTCATCAGTATCTGCAAGATCGTCCGCGTTTGATTCAGCTAGGTTTTTGTTACTATCTTTATATAAAGCAGGTAAAACAAGGGTAACTGCTACGGGTAAGTTATTGCTACGCTCAAATGTCTGTAACTGCTCAATAAGCTCATCCGCAAAAAACGACTCTTGGTAACGCGCGGCATGATCAATCTGCAAAGATAAAGTATCATGCAGTATTTGCATGATTGTTGACCACTGCGACGTTGGCTGTAATCTTTGCTGATCGAAAGCTTCATAAATAACTTCTGCTATATGAGTCAAGTCCCCAATACTACGAATACCTGCCATTCGTGCACCACCTTTGATGGTATGCATATGGCGTTGTAGTGTTTTTAGGGTGGTATTATTAGTAATATCAGTACGCCACTCATTGAACGTTTGAGCAATAATACCGTCCAAATCCTGTGCTTCTTCCAAAAATATCTCTAGCAATTCAATATCCGTATTGATCGCTTCAAGTTGCAACTCATCTGCTTGTTTACTGTTTACACTAGCTTCGACTTTGGTTTCTTTTTGGTGAGGGGCATTACCATCCATGGTGTTACGACCAGCAATAGTGTTACGACCAGCAATATCTTGTAAGTCTTGAAGAACTTGTGGATCTATTTTTAGTGACATACTCGCTGCTAGGGCGTCGAATAATCCGACTAACTGCTTATGGCCAGCAAGCAGCGCCATTTGCACTGTATGGTCATGAGCAGCTTCAGGGGTTTGCTCAATATAAAGATACACTGAGTGCAGAGCGTTCAGTATGCAAGTGAACTTCAACGATGCTGTCGTTTGCTCTGCCAATCGCTCAATTTGATTAACTTGTTGCTGCACATAGTTCTGGATAACACCAGTGTCTTGACTGCTTAGCTCATCTTCTAGCTGCCACTCAGCATCCAGTAATCCATCAACACTGGTTTCTAGTAGTTTGGCCACGATCAACTGACTATCTATCGTCACTTGTGGATCTTCTGACTCACCGAGCATTACTTGTAGAGAAGCTAAATCTTCTTGGTTTTGTAACGCTTCAACTGGAGGACCAGTCTGTTGATTGACACTTTGCTCATAGCTGTTTAAATAATTGTCAATAAGCGCGACTGATTGCAAGAGCGCGTGTAAGTGCTGTGCACCCATTGGTGTATCGTGCTGCTGCAATTGCTCTAAGCTGTGCTCTATAGTTGCACTAACCTCGCTAATAGCCGCTAAGGCACTCGAGCCAGAGGCGGCACGCAAGGTATGGAAGGCGCGCACAATCTCATCGCTAACCTCAACCTGCTCTTCAACAAGATGAGTATTCACAAAGCTTTTGATGTCTTGTAGTAACTCTTGTGCCTCTTCAATAAATATCGCGCAAAACTCTTGCTCTTCACTACTTTGAGGGGTGGTCACTAACGATGCATCTGCCATCATTTCATTAACAGAGTAGATGGATTCTAAAGTACGGTCGTTATTTACATTACTATCATAGATGAACCCATTACCTTTATTATTCAAAGCTGTACTATCTTTATCAACTTCTACATTAGTAGATTTTTTCTCATCTCCTGCCAGCCAACCTTTGCGTATGGCATCATAACTAAATTCGTCGCCCTGCTCCTTACTATAAGCATGGGCACACGCCACCCATAAAGATACAATTTTAGGGTAATCGGAACTCTCATCCTCCCTGTTAGTAGCGAAAGTGGTCACCAAATCAGGATAAGCGATTAGTACATCGTCTATCAGTTGGATAATATCTGTGGACACAATAATGCTATGGTCTAAAATACGATTTAGCATGTCTTCCATAGCCCAGGCCAGCTCTGCAGTCTGGTGTGCCCCAACCATACGACCAGAACCTTTTAGCGTATGAAAACCGCGTCTTATCTCCTTTAATTCAGTCAACTCAGAAGGATTGCTACGCCAATGCTTATATCTTGGCGTGATATCAGCCAATACTTCTTCTGCCTCTTCAATAAATATCTCTTTGATATCAAGATCAGTCTCATGGTCATCAGCTGGCGATTGCAAAGCTTGTTGCATAAAAGGCTCAAGCACTGCTGGAATCTCTTGCGACTTGGCAGATATAGCACTATCTTCTGTCAGCACAGTCATTTTATCTGTCAACTTATTTAGCGTATGACCATCTGCCTTATCATCCTGACCGTTTATTTTTGACTGCGACTCTGGCCAATGTATAGAGTTAGACGACTCTGATTCAGCAGATTGCTTTGCTATAAAACTTTTAAGCATTTCTGTCAACTGCTCTGTCGTCTGCACAACCAACATCACCATTTCTTCAGTTATCGGTGACGTCTTATCTAAGGCTCTGTTGAGTAGATCTTCTATAGCCCATGCCGTCTCACTTATACTGAAAGCACCAACCATACGACCCGCTCCTTTTAGGGAATGAAAGCCGCGGCGCACCTCTGTCAGTGGCGTCAGATCCTGAGCGTCGTGCCGCCAGATAGAAACGAAATCATTTAGATCTTCAATAATCTCTGTTGATTCTTCAATGAAAACCTCAAGAATCTCTTCATCAATTTCAAAGTTATCAGAAAGATCATCAGAAAGGTTATCAGATTTAAATTGTCTAGAGGGAGGTTGCAATGCTTCACTATCTAAACACTCAGTAGCAGACTCATTTGTTGTCTCAACTGTCATACTATGATCTTTTACGGCAGCGTCAGCAGCTATCTCGCCACTGTCGTCGTAGCGCACCACATCTGAGCTCATAGCCACAATAGGATCATACGCTTCAATCTCTGCATCAGACGCTGCTATTAACGCATCTATCAGATTAAAGGTGTATGCAAGATGCTCCTTTGTTTTTGATAGTAGCTGCTGGTCCAGTACCTGCTGTGCCAGATAATCAAATAACAACTCAATAGAAGTGATACCTTGCGCTAGTGCCTGTACAACCTCTTTACTTAGTTTTTGAACTTCATGAGTTTCCAATTGTTTGAATAACTTAGCCAGCTCATCACTAACTTGTCGTACTGAAGAGAGCGCCATATCATCTAAGATATCGCCAAGATCAGTAAAAGCTACTGAGGAGGATAAGTAATCCTGCTTAAGGTTTATGTAGCGGTTAAAACTATGCTTCACCTCTGTGATAGCGTTACGCAATTTGTATAACGTCTCATCAGAAAAAGCGTCAACCGTTTGAATGCTGTTTGAGCTCATTAATGGCTCAAAGGAAACGGCATCACCGATATTGATACCAATGGTTTGTTCAGTATGATAGATAGCACTATATAGCTCTTGCAATTGGCGCTCAATCTGCCACTGCATTTGTGCAAACACAGTTTCAGAGTCCATGCTGTCTTCAAGATCCAGCAAAACTTGGCTAACCTGCGACTCATAATGTATCCAGCCATGCCGTCCTAGCTGTCTTTTGATGTGTTGCAATGGCGTTGTCAGTGTTTTCGG
>JARIEH010000149.1 GCA_029256865.1 Psychrobacter sp. | reverse complement strand
AAGCTCTCTGTTTTGTTGTTGCAACTCGCCCAATTGGGTTTGCAGCTTGTCTTGCTCTTCACCGATCATATGATGCGCTTCGGCAAGGCTTTGATAGCGCTTATCAAGATCAGCCAGCTGTTTTTTTGCCGTAGCGTGTTCAGTATTACGGCTATTGAGTTGAGTTTTAAGTGCAGCCAACTCTTTTGGATCGGCATTGGGTTTTTGTTTGAGGCTGCTAAGTTCAGCACTGACAAGCTGATGCTGTTTTTTGATGTCGAGTATCATTTTTTCTAAGCTTCTAAGTTGATCATACATAGTCAGTTTTTATCCTTAACAAGTGAGACGTGGATGAATTTTCTTCGTTATGTTTAATAATGCCATAGGTGACCGCATAATATCTATATCAACAAAGTAATTGCGCGTATTGCGCTCTATTTTTGCCCCTTATTAGTCATGGTGCTACAAATAATGTAGGGCTATGCTTATTTCTAACCAGTAGACGCTCATCAGTAAGCGTCAATGAATCGATAGGATGTAAAGTATGAATGACAATATTTCTGGCTGGAATACTTGGAGTAATACCTTTGAGCAATGGAATGATGTGAGCATCAGTGAGCTGCACGGCTTTATGACCGGCCTAATGACGGCATGTTATGCGCCTGATGAAGCCGGCTGGGCCACAGTCCTTGAAGAGCTCAGTTTTGCGCCACTGCCAGAACCTGCATTGACTCTGCTCACTGAAGAAGCAGAAGATACGGTATTTCAGCTAAAAGATAAAGATGACGCCTATGCTTATACGCCCTTAGTACCCGATGATGAACATGATCTATACGAGCGTGTTATGGCGCTAAAACAGTGGGCGAATGGCTTTATGACCGGTTTTGGTATCAGCGATTGCCGCTTAACGGCGGAAGAAAATGAGATGCTGACCGATTTGGCAAAGATTGGTGCTATTCGTCTCGAAGAAGATGAAGACTATGAAGGCGGTGAAGAGTCTTATCTTTATATTTACGAGTTTGCGCGCATGGTTCCAGTGAGCTTTGCAACCCGTAAGCGTAAACCTGTCAAAGAATTGGCATTGATAGCAGGTTTGCCCATGGATGCCAAAACCACCAAGGAGCTGCAAGCAGAGGGTAAATTGCCAAAGCCGATGCCACCTGTCGTCGATGTGATGAACCAACATAACCCGTCATGAGCCTTTATTTAGAAGCTCATTTGCAACACAGCATAGTATAAGGTAATAAAGAGTAAGATAATAAAAGGACGACTATGATGATTACTGATAAGGATATGATCCATTTACGTCGCTGCATTGAGCTTGCTGCTGAAGCCCTAGCCGCGGGCGATAAACCATTTGGTAGCGTGTTGGTGGATGGTGATGGCAATGTATTGAAAGAAGATCGTAACCGAGCCAATACGGTCGACGCAACGTATCATCCTGAAATCGCTGTCGCAAAGTGGGCGGCACAGAACATGACTGCTGACGCCCGTGCAAAAGCGGTGGTTTATACGTCAGGTGAGCATTGTGCGATGTGCTCTGCGGCGCATGCTTGGGCAGGTCTTGATCGTATTGTGTATGTTAGCTCATCAAAACAGCTGGGCGAGTGGATGGCTGAGATGGGCGTCAAATCCTCATCACCTATCAACACTTTGTCTATTCAAGAAGTTGCGCCAAACGTATCAGTAGTAGGTCCTATATCTGGCTTGGACGAAGAAGTAAAGGTGCTGCAGCAGCGCTCACTCCAAAAAGGTTAGCGTTTTTATCTTATATCATGATAAGGATATCCCATGGTTTTAAATAACAATGACAGTCAACTTGTAAATACTGATTATCCGATGACAAGTATCGATTGGCTAACGCGTCTGATTGGCTTTGATACCGTCAGTCGCCATTCAAATTTAGCATTGATTGAAGACGTACAAGTTTACTGTGAGCATTTGGGATTGAACGTTGATTTGACCTTTAATGAAGCGAAAGATAAAGCCAATCTATTTGTCACTGTGCCAGCAGGGGCCAACGCTGACCAAGTCAATCACGGTCTCGTGCTATCTGGGCATACTGATGTGGTGCCAGTCGATGGGCAAGACTGGTTGTCAGA
>JARIEH010000325.1 GCA_029256865.1 Psychrobacter sp. | reverse complement strand
CTAAGCTGCTGATACAACTCAGTCAATGACGTCGACTTCTGCACGCTGACGGTTTCTTCTTGGCAGTTGGCTTCATCAGCCAAGCTGGCAAAGTATAAGACATTGATATTCATCGTTGCTTCGGTATTGGTTGCTACTGCTAAAGTACTCATCATATTCTCCATTCTTGTCAAACTATCCAGCTTTAGCTTTATTGCATAACATCGCTGGTTGTCAAAACGAATTTACTCTCTTAAACATGACTATAATCTGACTTACCGCCCGTTTTATTCATCAGATGAACGTTATCAATCACAATGTCATGCGATATGGCCTTAGTCATGTCATAGATGGTCAAGCAGGCAATGCTCACAGCGGTTAAGGCTTCCATCTCAACCCCTGTCTTATGGGTGACTTTTACGGTGCCACTGACGATAATACTATTCAGCGCATCATCATATTCAAAGGTTAGACCTATTTTGTCTAATGGTAATGGATGACACAGGGGGATAAGATCGTGGGTGCGCTTGGCTGCCATGATGCCTGCGATATGGGCGGTCTGGGTAATGCTGCCTTTTTTGGTCATACCATCAGCGGCTTTGATTTGTTTATAAACCGCGCTTGGGAAACGCACTTGCCCTTGTGCACTTGCCTCTCTGGTACTGGCGGTCTTGCCACTGACATCCACCATAGTAATATCACCATCACTGTCTAAATGAGATAGGGCAGATTGGCTCACAGTAGCTTGGTTGTCTTTTTGGGCATTCACGCTCATTTACATACTCTCTTTGTTATTAACTTATC
>JARIEH010000087.1 GCA_029256865.1 Psychrobacter sp. | reverse complement strand
TCAGCACCGATAGTAGCGCCGATTTTTATCAGCTCATTTTGAGTAAAGTTAAGCTGCCAAATCTCATTTAATGTTGATAAGGTAGTGGCAGCATTAGAAGAACCGCCGCCTAGACCTGCGCCCATTGGTAAATGCTTGTCTAAAGTAATGCCTATTTTTGGTAGCTGCTGAGGTAGCTTGTTTGATTGTCTGGCAAACGCTAATAGTGCGCGTGCGGCTTTAAAAATGAGATTGTCATCTATACTGGTAGTTATCGCTTCTGCGCCAACCAAAGTTATCAGCTGATGGCACAGCTTATTAACGTCTAGAGAATCATCAACAGCCGTTGCCTTGTCTGCCACTGAAAAATGTAAATAATCACCCCAGTCGAGCAGGCGAAATACCGTCTGCAAATTATGGTAGCCATCTACGCGTTTGCCCGTGATATGCAAAAATAGATTTATCTTGGCAGGAGATAAACGCGTCAGAACGGTATTTTGGGGTGAGGAGTTATCAGTCATCATGGATTATATTTATTAGCTGGTTTGATGGTTAATGGTCATGACGACTTTGTGGCCTGCGGGCTGCACAGCGCTGATCTTAACAGGGAGCTTATCTGCGCCTTTATAGGTGAAGCTTGCCGTCCACTCACCATTGACCGAGCTGATCAATCTGCCTTGCGCATCTAGCTTTGGCGCACTGTCTGAAGGGGCTGAGCGTCCAGATATCCAGTAGGGCATTTGCGAGATAGGCGCTTGCCAGCCGGTGGCTTTTTGTAGCAAGGTCTCGGGGTTATCAGCGGTTAAGATGCCTGTTTTTTCGCTGATTAAGGTTGCGGTTTGACCATCATATTCAATATTGGTTTTACCAATGCCTAGAGCGCCAATCAACTCGATAGCGAAGCGCTCTTGTTGTTGTCCCCAAGCATAAAATGCACTACCCCCTTGCGCACCAGCGCTGGTAGTACCATTGGCAGGAGTGGTCACTCCGATTTTACCAGTGATATTGAAGGTATTGAGTTTTTGTACTGCTACCATGGACGAAGGGCCAGTTGTAGCACTGGCACCTTGCAAAGATTGACAGCCAGAGGTGATTAACAGTGCAGCAGTAAGGGTCGCGAGTGTGGTTGATTTAGCAGATTTATGGTGTGACGTTGTGAAGAAGGCTGGCATGATGGTTTCCTAAAAATGTACAAACTTAAAATTAAAAACAGTGAATGACAATAGCCTACGCTCAATTTGTTACGTCAATTAGCGCCTATTGTTAGAAACTTATTAGCGTCGTGAATAGTGAGGGTATGCAGCAGAAAAAATGTCATTGACGATAAGCCATATTATAAATTATAAAGTCAGGCAAAGCCCTTAATAGAGTTGCACACGATCATTGACATTTTGTTGTCCAAAGGAGAAGCGTTGCTGTAAATCGGCTAAGAGTGCCTCGACCTTATTATCATCTCCTAAGCCTTGGTAAGCACGCAATAACAGCACGCCTGAGCGTAATGTGGGCAGCACCTCATAAGGTGTCTGCAGGTATTCTATAACTTGATCATAGTTCTCATTGGATAGAGCGTTACTGGCGAGGACATTCAATGCTTGTAGATGTAACTCATTGTCATAACGAGGATCATCGTAGCGAATTTGAATGACGGCTTGCGCAATCTCCAAGCCTCTCTCAGAGTCACGATCATTGGACAACAGCAGCTGCGCGTAGCTGAGCTGATAAGACAAGTTGCTAGGGTCTAGCGCTTGCAAGTGATTGAGTAAGGTACGTTTGACGATATAGTCTTTAACATCATCAAGCAGTTGCGTACGTGCGGACAATATCATTTCGTTATCAGGGTATTTACGACTGGCGCCAGTCAATAAACTTAGGGCCAGATCCGCCTCATTATTTTGCCATAAGATATCCGCTTGTAAGACGTAAGCATCAGGCGCAAAAACTTCGAACTGCCTTCGTAGCTTTTCTAACGTCGCTATGGCAGCATCGATGTTTCCCGCTAACAGCTCAAGATCGACAACTTTTCTGCGAGCTGCCAGTACTAAATCTTCTTGCATGACCTCGTTTAAGTAGGATTTGGCCTGATCAAAGCGTTGCTGGCGCTCAGCACTGATTCCTAGGTAATAATAGGCTTGATTTAGATAAGCACGTTTTTTTGCTAGCATGTTCAGTAGTTGGTCTGCGCTACGATACTCTTCAATATCGAGACTGACTAAGGCGGCTAATAACGTGATCTCAGTATCATCGCTAAAGCGATTATGCGTATCTAGTAACAGCTCCCATGCGGCTTTACTTTGCTTTAAATCTAGCAGATAGCGAATCTCATATAAGTATAAGCTCTTGCTGTTTGGGTTGCGCAGACGCACCTGACTGACATAGTTTATGACAGCGTCTGCCGGTTCTATTTTGCGTAAGATATCCGCTTTTAGGGTGACAAAAGGCACGTAGTCGGGTTGGCGCATCAAGGCGCGGTCGATATGTACCAGAGCGACTTCTGGCTCATTAAACTGATAAAGTAAACCGGCCTTTAACACAGATAAGGAGGCATTTTGTTCACTATTAATCGGCTGCAAAGCTTCTAGTAGCTCACGCTGATCGCTATCGGTCGTTGGGTAAATACCAATCAGTATTTCACTCAAGTCAGTACGTGGATCATAGAGCAAGATACGGTTTAGGGTCTCACCCGCCAAGGTATAGTCATGAGCCTTCAGTGCCAAATGCGCCACATAAAACCAAGCAGGCACGTGATCAGGATTTTGATCTTGCCATGCTTTGGCAAACTGCAGCGAGGATCCAACGGCTTCATAACGCAGCGATAAGCTCAGTGCGCGCTCAAATACTGCGGTCGCATCTTCCTTAAATGACTGCTGTTTATAAAGCGATAACGCACGGTTGATGTCACCACGATTTGCAGCAAACTCAGCATCTAGCAATGCATATAAACTCGGCTCATTTAGCTCTGGCTGTAAGGCATCAGCTTGAGCCAAGCTTTCTATATTATCCGTTTCATCTCCATGATTAAGGTGGGCTGAAGAGAGATTGCCCGACTGAGAAGTTCTATTAAAACCAGTGGTTTGCTCAGCTGAAGGCAAGGAATCTAGTGCTGATGTTCTTAGCTTATCAGGTTTTTTTTTAAATCTGATATAACTGGTGCTGCTATCATGAATAGCATTTTCAGCGCTGTCCCTATTTAAATCAGCAGAGTGTGCATGAGCAGAAGTCCCTAAGCACAGACAGGCGGCCATCATCAATGTTAGCTTTCGGTATTGGCGCAGACGACTCATAATGACCTTGAGTAGAGTTTGAATACTAAGTTGGCTGTCATATGCAAGTGATGGCGCGGGCTTTGATGGCGACAATGACCCAAAACAAATCATAGATAGGGGTATTTACCTATTAAAATAATTCTTTATTATAAAAGTGGATGAAGGTAGTTAACAATAGTACTCGTGTTACCTTGCAGCGAATATTACCTAAAACCGATATAAGGTTCTATAGTGAATACTACTGGCTGGTATGATTAATATCAATGCTGCAAACTAAAAACAGGCAGGGTGGTTGATTTGTGCTCTGAGTGCCCAGATACAAGCGGATACTGGGTAAGTATTAAATAAAGCCCATAAAAATGCTATAATAAACAGTTTTATATATAGCAATTGCTATATAACCTATTCAAATTAATAACGTTATATTAGGTATGCACCGGTTTACGTTCGATAATAGTATGCTTATGTGTAGCATTGCTATTGTCTAGTATATCTCTAAGCGTTATGTTTATGGTCTATTGATAATGAGATTAGTGGTCATTGGGGTCAATCACAAAACCGCACCAGTCGCTTTGCGTGAGCGTCTGGCGTTTGTGGGCGATGATGTGGCCGCCGCACTTGGTGAGCTCAAAGCTTTCACTGACGGCAGCGTGATTGTGTCGACCTGTAATCGCACTGAAATATACGCTTTAGTGCCTGAGCCTAGTAGTCCAACGACAACCTCGGCTACCGCAGCAATGATAGCGCATGTCAATCATATCAAAACCTGGCTTGCCAACTTTAAGCAGCTACCTAGTGCTGAGATTGAGCCTTTTCTATATGTCCATCGTGATACTCATGCGCTGACCCATTGGCTCAGAGTCGCTGCAGGCCTTGACTCTATGATACTTGGCGAGCCGCAAATCCTTGGGCAAATCAAACAATCGGTACAGTTGGCACAAGTTGAACAGGCATTTAGTGGTCAGCTAAGTTGGGTGGTTGATCAGATATTTGCTGCCGCCAAACGGGTACGTAACGAGACCAAAGTTGGCGCCCATGCCGTATCGCTCGGCTTTGCAGCGGCCAAACTGGCTACCCAAATTTTTGATGACATGCCCAAGCGCACCTTGTTGATCGTCGCTGCGGGCGAGATGAATCGCTTGGTGGCCACTCACATTGCTGGTCTGGGTGTGGGTCGCATTATTATTTGTAACCGCAGTCCTGAGCGCGCTGAGGCGTTAGCGGATGAGTTACGTCTTCCTAATCGCAGTGTAGAGGTCAGGTCGCTACAGGATTTACCGCAAGTACTTGCAGAAGCCGATATCGTCAGTAGCTGTAGTGGCAGTATGGATATATTGATTGATAAAAATATGACGGTACAAGCGCTAAAACGCCGTCGCTATCAACCAATGCTACTAATAGATCTGGCAGTGCCGCGTGATATCGATTCCAATGTCAGCCGTATGGATGCCGTTTATTTGTACTCGGTCGATGATCTACAACATGTCATCGCAGGTAATCTTGAACAGCGTCGTCAAGCTGCTGTCGATGCTGAACTGCTGGTCAGTCAGCTGGTCGTTGAGATGGAGCGTAACTTTCAGGTACGGCAAGTAGGCCGTGATATTCAACAGTATCGTATACGCACTCATGATCAAGTGGATAAGCTGCTGCACGAGTCTATTGCCAAGCTTGGGCAACAAGATGCCAGCGCCGAAGACATCATCACTGAGTTGTCACGGCGATTGACCCAGACTTTGACTCACGCTCCCTCGAAGCTGATGCGCAAGGCAGCCCGTGAAGGTGACAGCGATCTGTTAGATTTTGTGGTGTCAGGGTTACAGGATGCTTATCGTCGGCGCTAAATAGCGCCATTGAATGAGGCGTTTGCTTAGGGTCGTTGTGACGGTTTTCAGCCATTGTCAGGCATCATTTTCAGTGCTAGTATCAAACCATCACGGTCAGCGCTGTCAGCGTTACCAAACGGACATTCATTTAACGGATATTTACTTAATATTACCAAGGAG
>JARIEH010000195.1 GCA_029256865.1 Psychrobacter sp. | reverse complement strand
AAACTGTCTACACCTATGAGCATCCCTAATCATATTCTGGAACAATTAAACAGCCAAGCTGATCTCATCAGTATTATTGGGCGTCATACCACGCTTAAACGTGCTGGCAGTGAATATAAAGGCTGCTGTCCATTCCATGGTGAAAAATCACCCTCGTTTTATGTCAATCCACAAAAGAACATCTACCACTGTTTTGGCTGTAGTGTCGGCGGCAATGCCATCAGCTTTTTACGCGACTATGAAAACCTAACCTTTATCGAAGCAGTAAACGAGTTATCAAAGCAAACAGGTATCGAAGTACCAAAAGATGAGCAACGAAACGTCAGTTATCAGCGTACCAAACAAAAACCAGTCAGCAAGCCAGTAGCAAAGCCTGCAGCGGCAAGCACAAAAGTGCAGCCCTATACAGGGAGACCTGAGTCATCAGCAGACATATCACCCAATTATCATAATCAAGGTAATAATGATTATGGTAACCAATATAGCGATGTCGACAGCAGTGGTTATGACAGTTTGCCGCCTCAAGCTCTTTATGATGCTGCTTCTTACGATAATGACGCTTATGGCCAGCCATATTATGATGAAGGTGATAGTAGCTATCCGCCAGCATGGCCGTCAGACACAGACGATGGTGCGGTATTGCATGGCGATCATGGCAACGCCGAGCAAGATGGCAATCTCTATGAACTATTAGAACAAATTCAGCGGTTTTATCAGCATAACTTGATGACTCATCCTCATGCCAAGCATTACTTTATCTCGCGCGGTATTACTAAAGAAATCTTTGAGGCTTTTGGTCTTGGTTATGCGCCCTTTGGTTGGCAGCATCTTGAACATCAATTTCCGCAGGATATTGCTGGCCTAAAAGCACTTGGTTTGGTGCGTAGCTCAGATTCGGGACGGGATTATGACTTATTGCGTGATCGTGTCATCTTCCCGATTCGGGACAACCAAGGCCGTGTCATTGGCTTCGGTGGGCGCGCACTCGATGATGAAGTAAAACCCAAATATATTAACTCCTCAGACTCCCCTGTTTTCCATAAGCAACATGTACTGTATGGCTATTACGAATCTCGCCAACAGCGCGCAGACAAATGGTTAGTAGTTGAAGGCTATATGGATGTCATTGCCCTATACCAAGCCGGTATTTATGGCGCGGTTGCCTCTATGGGTACGGCGATCAATGAGAGTCAAATCTCACGTTTATTAACGCTGCACCCAACACTGACCTTGAGCTTTGATGGGGATAGTGCTGGAAAAAAAGCCGCTTGGCGGACGCTTGAAGTTGCCCTGCCCGTGCTGAGTGATGATAAAGAGCTGCGGTTTTTAACCCTGCCCAATAACCATGATCCTGATACCTTTATTAAGGCGAATGGTGCGCAGGCCATGCGCGAGCAGATTGCCAATGCCATGCCCCTATCACAATACATTTTTGCCTATTTAAGTGAGCGTCATGATTTATCTTTGGCAGAAGGCAAAGCCAAACTGATGTCACAAGTGCGCACTCTGACCACTTCTTTACCCAAAGGCAGTAGCTTTCGTTATTTGCTGAACAATGACATTTACCAAAAGCTTGGTGGCAAACGCAGCCAAAATGTTGAAGCCAAAGACGCATTACTGGATTTTGATGGTGACATGACCATCAGCCAGCAATTGCAGCTGTGCTTTTTGTTTCAGCCGCGCATCCTACGAGAAGATCCTATCGAGGATATATGGCAACGGGCTGGTATCGATCGCATACAATTGCCTGCTCATATCAAGCAAAGAGCAGCGACAGATGCTTTTCGACCATTGGCTTGGGAGGATCTACAAGATACAGCATTATTAGATGTGGTCAGTACGATCAAGCACTGTCTGGCGTACTTGCCAAGCGATGTAAACGCTGCCGCCCACTTCATTATGTCTAATGTACAATCTAGCACTCAAGAAAACCTAAGCTGTAGCTGGAGTGGGTTTTATAAAACACTGACTGCTAGAAACATCTTAAGCCTTGATGAGCTGATTGAGAACTTAGTCATGCAACTGCTCAAGCTGCTGATGCAAAAAAAGATGCAAGAGCTGATCAAAAACCCTGACCATATCAAATTGGCCATTGTCAGAAAACAAGCGCAGCACTTAGATGACTGGTTACGCGCCCAACAAGCCGAACAATCAGCGCTAA
>JARIEH010000211.1 GCA_029256865.1 Psychrobacter sp. | reverse complement strand
CGACGCAAAAACGCATCTGGTAGCTCTTTTTCATTGTTTGAGGTGATAATGACGACTGGACGCTGCTCGGCAGTAATGGTCTCGCCCGTCTCATAGACATAAAAAGACATCTTATCCAGCTCATGCAACAGATCATTAGGAAACTCAATGTCCGCTTTATCTACTTCATCAATAAGGAGCACACTACGCTGCTCGCTGGTAAAGGCTTCCCAAAGCTTACCAGGTTTGATGTAATTACCGATTTCATAGACCTTGTCATCACCCAATTGTGAGTCACGCAGGCGCGATACGGCATCATACTCGTACAGACCTTGCTCCGCTTTGGTCGTGGATTTAATATGCCAAGTAATCAATGGCATTCCTAGACTTGCTGCTACTTCTTCTGCAAGTAAGGTCTTACCCGTACCTGGCTCACCTTTAATCAGCAACGGTTTTTGTAGCGTCATAGCCGCATTAACTGCCAGTTGCAGATCATCAGTGGCGATATAGCTATCTGTACCCGTAAACCTTCGTTTCGCGATGTTATTCTCAGTACTCATGGTCAAGTCTCAGTCATTGTTATTAATAGGATTTTATATCAAAAAATACTGGTTTAGGTTAGCACAGCCTTTGTTAATGCCAAAACACTCATGCGTGCGCAGTTGCTAACAAGTTTTAACTATCTTCAAGGATGTTGAGTCAGTGTATTGCCATAAAAAAAGACACGCAATGGTGTCTTTTTTCCTATTTCATATAGGGTGTGGGGGTTACACCTTCTTATCTGTAATGTCGTCAACCGACGTCGTCTTATCAACAATCTCAGTAGTTTCGTTTACAGAGTCTGGAGCAGTTGGCAACTCAGCCTTGCTATCAACAGAGCGTGACTTTTGTAAACTCACCTCTGACTGTTTTTGAGCATTAAGTTGACTATCAGCTGAAGGAGCATTGGTTACAGGGATATCTACTGGTAATGATTCAGTGTTTTTTTGTGCTAAATAATTACCTGTCGCCAGTTGCATGTTTGCTTGGGTATCTTCGGCAGTACTGCGACGCGCCTTATCCAAGCTTGACTCAAATGCCCCGCGGATAAGCTGCCAAACAAAACCAACAAATAACCCCACTACCAACACTACCAAAATAGGTAAAGAGTTGGCGATAGCGCCGACGGTGTCTTTCATCATAATTGCATAGACGACACTAATACTTGCCGGCGCAATTTGACTAGGATCACCAAGCGCTGTACCTGGGGCAAGTAAGACAGCAAATAGTACCATCCAACTCATGCCCCCTAATGGTCGCGGCATCATACGCGCAACCAATATCCACAGTAGCAATACTAGGGTGCTACCCCCAAGATAAGCGTACATTGGCAGATCATCGGGTGCCACACCCTTCACCATCTGACTCCACCAAATAACAATCTCACCGAGAAGGTCACTTATTTTATCTAATGGTAAGCTTTGTAAGATACTTTTTAACCAGTCCATGCGTGTTTAGATACCTGCGTTTATAGGTCGCGCGCGACGTTAATATGGCTTAGCAAGTCAGTCATTTAAGTACTTAGCAACCCTTTCTCTTTGATTGGCTAAGGTCAGTAGATGACACTGAACGTGCACGCTTGATAAGTGACTAGTTTATCACGACTTTGTAGCAAAAGGCATATTCGCCTTTTATCCAGAGACTTTTTACGTGGGCTTTTGGTAGCTTATTTAAAGATTTTAGACCATCAACTTACTTGCATCTCGATCATTTAAAACAGACATATTTAATCATATGGGCTATCTTTGGTTAATCATAAATATTGTCTTGAGCGTCACGAGCACGCAATTCTGCTTGCCGGCGCATGACATCCTGCGGGGGCATTTGTACGAAGTAACCTTGTGATGATAGTTTTGCCAACACTTCTGCTTTATCGACGCGTGCAAGCTTGGTGGTTTCTGCCAAGTCCAAATGCATGACAAATTTACTGACACCAAGACCTGCTCGAAAATCTTTTGGCAACACGCCCAACCAATCTTTAATGTCATCGGTATCATCAGGATAGTCAGGTCGTGCGATGTAAACATACATGTCAGCATGTCTGGGGAATTTATAGATATCACAATGCATAAGGCACCCTATCCCATACTAAAATTTAAAAAATAGATTATAACAGCCTTTTGAAACACTTAAAAACAGCTCGCACATAGCGAAATAATAAGCCTAACATGGTTTACCCTACTATCTATAGTGGCTTTTGGTTAGTGGCTCTTAGTACAATTGGCTCACAATAAATACCTACCGTATCGACCTCATCAGTTTCATAAACAGCTAAAACCAGTAGTTTAGGGGCTTTTTATAAAATTATGGATATTAATCTTCCTGATGGCTTGTAAAAAGCTTGTGAACCTTTCATAATAAAAGCGTTTTTCAGGAGAGAGTTTTGTGACAGAGATGCGCGTTTATGAAACGCCATCCATACTGTCATACAATCACCGAAGGCGCATCCACCCTGCCAATCGCTCAGGTAAAAGGACTGAAAGACACATGCCTGCTATGTTTATCTGCTGACGCGATAAGCCATATCACTGCATAACAAATCTGGAGAGCGGTAAGGACGGACGACGCCTTATCCACCGAAGGGGAGAAAATACGACGCTATCGGTTTTGAGCTCATAACGAGTTCATAGCCTTTGATATATAGCCATCGTATTGAAAATCTCAGGTCACAGGACAGATAGGGCTTTTGCTTAAACCGACGTTAGACGTCTGTTTGGCACACAGCTTTGTTTTTTTTGTGGCACCTTTTGCGCAATGTTTGCACCTTGCAAGCTTGCTTCTCGCTACTATTACGACGCTTATCAAGCCCCCTACTTATTTTACTGGGTAATGATAATGTCTACATAAGGATTTGTTATGACCGATACCAATTCTCAAAATATTGATACCCAAGCCCCTCAGCGCACTCCTTTATATCAGTCTCATGTCGATAGTAACGGCAAGATTGTGGACTTTTCTGGTTGGGAATTACCCATTCATTATGGTTCACAAATCGAAGAGCATGAAGCCGTCCGCACTGATGCCGGAATGTTCGACGTCTCACATATGGTCATTGCTGATGTCAAAGGCAAAGACGCCAAAGCATGGCTACAAAAACTGCTCGCCAATGACGTCGATAAGCTCAAGACAGTCGGTAAAGCCTTGTATTCTCCTATGCTCAATGAGCAAGGTGGCATCATTGACGACCTCATTGTCTATCTATCCAAAGCAGATGAAACCGAGTACCGTATCGTCTCAAACGCTGGTACTCGTGATAAAGACATTGCTCACTTCCATAAGACTGCTGAAGGCTTTGATATCACCATCACTGAGCGTACAGAGCTTGCCATGATAGCCGTCCAAGGCCCACATGCCGTCGCTAAGTTGACTCAGGTGAAGCCTAGTTGGTCGGACACTATCGCTGCGCTCAAGCCTTTCGT
>JARIEH010000244.1 GCA_029256865.1 Psychrobacter sp. | reverse complement strand
TGATATTCGGTAGCATATCGGCAAAGGCGAGTAGCGAGCCTGTCAAGGTATCAACGCAATCAAATAGCGGCTCTTTATCTTCTTGGTTGTCTTTATTATAGGCAAGCGGCTGACTTTTCATCAGGCTAAGCAGCGTCATCAATTGGCCAAAGACACGCGCCGCTTTACCGCGTACCAACTCTGGCACATCAGGGTTTTTCTTTTGCGGCATAATAGAGGAGCCAGTACAAAAGCGATCAGGAATTTGCACAAAGTTAAATTGTGCGGACATCCATAGGATAATCTCTTCGCTCATGCGTGACATATGCATCATTAAGATAGAAGCGGCTGAGGTAAACTCAATGGCAAAATCTCGGTCTGAGACGGCATCGAGTGAGTTTTGGCAAATACCTTCAAAACCCAGCAATTTGGCAGTGATGGTGCGATCGATAGGAAAGGTCGTGCCAGCAAGAGCGGCGCTACCAAGTGGCATCTGATTGATACGGCGACGGGCATCGACAAGACGCTCGGTATCGCGATAGAGCATCTCAAACCAGGCCATCACGTGATGACCAAAGCTCACAGGCTGAGCGGTTTGCAAATGGGTAAAACCTGGCATGATGGTATCGGTATGCTGCTCCGCCAAATCTAACAAGCCGCTTTGCAAACGCACCAATAGCGCAATGATATTGTCGGTTTCTTCACGCAACACAGACGAATATCGGTCGCAACCTGATCGTTACGGCTACGTCCCGTATGCAGCTTTTTACCAACCGCGCCGACAATATCAGTTAGGCGTGATTCGACGTTCATGTGTACGTCTTCAAGTGCAATAGACAGTTAAACTCGCCGGCTTCAATCTCGCATAACACTTGCTGTAGACCTTCGATAATGGTTGCAACGTCGTCAGCGCTTAAGATGCCACACTCTTTAAGCATGGTGGCGTGCGCAATCGAGCCTTGAATATCGTGGCGAGCAAAGCGTTGGTCAAAGCCGACAGAAGCGGTAAAGGCGGCGACGAAACTGTCCGTTGCTTCACTAAAGCGCCCGCCCCACATTTGCTGACCTTGGCTACCTGATTGAGTGTTTTGTGCGGTGCTTTCAGCTGTGTTTGTGCTAGAATTAAGCGCACGTGAATTATTATTTAGCTTGGGATTACTAGGATTTGAAGAGTTGGCGTTCATATTGGTCTAAGACAAGTCAGGAGAATAAGAGCTCAAGTATAGCAAAGGATGAGGTTGCCTTGCTAGCTGAGCGCTTAGAGTTTTTTATTCCCAAACTCATGGAAGTCATGAAGCTTTGGCAGTGGGTGCTGTGTATCTTTTTTTGGTCACTGTTCGTAACTGTTATTGATCGTCATGATATGGCGAGTTGGTCAGAGTTTTTAATTAGTTTTATAAGTCTAGTGATTCAAAATATATTATCAATTATTCCTTCATTATATTTGATTGACTATCTACGCCCTATCTTTAAGCGCATGAGCATACCTAGAGTGAGTATGTATATATTACTGCTATTGACCATTAGCTATGCGTTAACGATAACTTTGGTTATGCTCGTAATGATCAACGTTGGCTGGCTTGAATATAATTATCAATATTTTGTGTTAAACGTATTGCTTAATAGCATACTTACGGGTGGTTTTACTCTCGTATTTCTCATGTATTTCTTACATCGGCATCGTGAATTGGCGGCACTTAAGCAGTCTTTTGAGAATAAACTCACGGCCCAAAACTATTTAATCAAAGCGCGTATCGCTCCGCATTTTTTATTTAATATCATTAATACCTTAACCTCACTCATTGAGTCTAATCCACCGCGCGCGGCTGATCTTTTGCAACATGTATCAGCCTTATTCCGTGCCAGCTTTAATGGTCCACGCGAGATTAGTTTTGAAGAAGAGGTCGCTCTGTGTGAGCATTATTTGGCCATTGAGTCGAGCCGTTTGACGGATAAGCTGATTGTAAGCTGGGATCTTCCTGACGATGATATTATGTATGATATGGTTATTACGGCGCTAACCTTACAAAGTGTGCTTGAAAAGATGCTGCTCAATGTGGTTGAGATGACCACTGAAACTATTTATATCGACATTGTGGTTACCTGGCAAGAGCACGTCGTTACCATCACTATTACTGTGCAACTACCGAGTAAAACTTTGATGATAATGCATGATTTGCGCCGCCAATTAGACTTGCATGGTCAAGCTGAGCGTTTAAAGAGCAATTTTGGGCAAAGCTCAGAGATTCAAAGTATGGTGACGAGTGAGCGCATTATAACGGTCATCAAGTATCCTCTCTATGATGTTGGGCTTTAAGCCTTCTCTCTCCTACGTGTATGTTAACGGTTCAATCCTGTAACTTTTGTTAGGTCTTAGCTTGGGCTGTTTATTAATCATGGCATGCTTATTGCAATAACTAGATTAGTAGTCATTCCAAAAGTGCTAATCCATGCCTGTCATATAAAAAGTAGCTGTCAACGTTTAAAATATACTTCCCTATTTATAGGTAGGTATAGATAAAACGCCATAACCCATTATAAAAGTGCTTGATTTATCTCTTTAAACTCAGAGATTAAGATAACAAATGAAAGACAAATGTTCCTTAGATTGTGCAGTCTACATTTTAAGTTTGCAGTAGAATACGGCAAAAATGACAATGCTCCATGGACCAATACTTTTACTTTTTAAAGTTTTTATTTTCAAACAGGCGAACAGGGCAGATAATAACATCAGTCATTACATCAGAGATCTCAATGAGCAATGCGATTAAACTGCTGTGAAATAAAAACTCATATTAATATAGTATCAAGAAGTTAAAAGAGGGGAGTTTACATGCGTATTGTAGTTTGTGATGATGAACCACTCGCTCGTGAGCGTTTGGTTAGGATTGTACAAGAGTCAGGATATGAGGTGGTCGCACAAGCAACTACTGGAGCAGAAGCCGTTACCGCGGTAAAGTTGAAGCAACCTGATGTTATATTATTAGACATACGTATGCCAGAAATGGACGGGGTACGTTGTGCACAATTACTCAATGAGCTTGAGCACCCACCCGCCATTATATTTGTCACGGCTTATGATCACTATGCTATTAATGCATTCAAAGCCAATGCGATTGGTTATCTCTTAAAGCCTGCGAACAAAGACGAGCTATTAGAGGCACTGAGTAAAGCCAAAAACTTGAATGCGGCTCAGCTAAACCAAATCCGTAAACTTGAAAACCCGACGGCTCGACCTGTACGTGAGCATATCTCTGCGCGCACCCATCGCGGTGTTGAGTTGATTAAGCTTAAAGATGTCTATTATTTTACAGCCGATCAAAAGTACGTCAAAGTGCGTCATAAAGACGGTATCGTCCTTATCGACGAAACCTTAAAAGAGCTTGAAGAAGAGTTTGGCGAGCGTCTATTCCGTGTTCATCGCAATGCCATCATCAATCTCAGCTTTTTAGATTATCTTGAAACCATAGACTCTGGTCAGTATCAGGTTCGTTTTAAAGGGATTGATGAGGCTTTAGCAGTTAGTCGTCGCCATTTACCCGCATTGCGCGATAAAATACAAAGTATGTAGCAAGTGTTTGCAATGCGTTTATTAATTAAAAAGTAGCATTTTTACTCAGGTTTCTAAAGATTTTACAGCTTTCACGACTTGTATTATTTATAAATGTTTTGGTTAAAAAGTATCCAAACATCGATGCCATATCATCAGACCCTTATTTATGCTTAAATAGGGGTATTTTTTTGCGTCTTACAGACGCCCTAGTATGAAAAATATCGAACCCATTATATTGAGGCCACTTATGAGTACCCCACAGCAACCTACTTTGAAGACGTTAAACATTGCTACTCGTCAAAGTCCTCTTGCTTTATGGCAAGCAGAGCATATTCGTGACCGACTTTTAGCCTTATATCCAGAAATGACCATTAATCTCCTAAAGATTGTCACTAAAGGTGATAAGATTTTGGACACACCACTGGCAAAAATCGGTGGTAAAGGTTTGTTTGTCAAAGAGCTTGAACAAGCGTTATATGACAAGCAGGCGGACATTGCTGTGCATTCATTAAAAGATGTACCTATGCAGTTGCCTCAAGGTTTAACGCTTGGGGTTTATTGCAAACGCGCAGCGCCGACAGATGCATTCGTTTCTAACACTTATAAGAGTATTGATGAATTGCCAGAGGGTGCAGTGGTCGGTACTTCAAGTTTGCGTCGTCAATGTCAAATCAAGGCCCATCGTCCAGACCTACAAATAAAAACCTTGCGTGGTAACGTTGGTACGCGATTAGGCAAACTTGATGCAGGTGAATATGATGCGATTATCCTAGCGACCAGTGGTCTACAGCGTATTGAGCTGACTGAACGTATTCGTGGTGAGCTTGATATTGATATCTGCTTGCCAGCAGTGGGACAAGGGGCATTGGCAATTGAGTGCCGTGAAGATGATGCAGAAGTAATGGCATTGCTCGCCCCGCTTAATGATGATCACGCCCGTATTCGTCTCATCGCTGAGCGTGCTTTGAACCGTCATTTAGAGGGCGGCTGCCAGGTTCCTATTGCAGCGTATGCCGTGCTGCATGCGGCAGATGCGACAGATTTTGATAACGATGATGCGGGTGATCAATTATGGCTGCGTGGCCGTGTCGGACAAGCAGATGGCAGTGATTTGCTAAAAGCTGATAAGCGTATTGCCCTGACAGGGACGCAAGCTGAGCAAGAAGAGCAAGCCAATCAGCTGGGGATCGATGTCGCTGAGATGTTATTGGCTAAAGGTGCAGGGGATATTTTGGCAGCAATTTATAATCCCTAGTCAGTACGAAGTAAAATCGATACCTTAATAGACATCTGCTACTGGCACCAGATTTTCCTGCATGCTGCTAACACTTAGGCTGCAAAAATTTATTCCAGTAGCACTGTCTCGGTTTTGATGTGAGTTGATTGTATAATCTAGGCCAATTATTTTGAGTAAGGGTATGTCTATGTCTCGCACATTGTCGTCTCAGTTAACGGACAGCTTGTCATTATTCCAAACAGTGGTGATCAATACCCGTCCAGTAGAGCGCGCCGCACCTTTGACAGAGCATCTGCAAGCTGCTGGTTTGACAGTTGTCGAGATGCCGATGTTGACACTGCAGCCGCGTGCGGTCAGTGATGCAGATATTGAGCTGATGCGTCATTGGCTAGCAGGTGATTATCAAGCGTTAGTGATCGTCAGTCCTACAGCGGCAGCCTCTGGCTTGGCAGTCTGGCAAGCGCTTGAGCAAGAAAAACAGCAGGCTGACAAAGACAAACCATCAGCATTGATACCGAATCCACTTGGTGCAGTACCGAGTCATATCATTGCGGTAGGTGAAGCCACCGCCTCGGTATTACAAGATTCTAAGTTGCAACCTAGCTATCATGTATTGCAACCGATTATTGCCAATAATGAAGGTATGCTGGCCATGCCAGAGATTGAGCTTCTACAAGCAGGTGACAAGCTTTTGGTGTGGCGCGGGCTTGGCGGGCGACGATTATTGGTGAATACCTTAAAGGAGCGCGGGGTACAGATTGATAGCATCGCTTGGTACGAGCGCACTTTACCTATCGATGCAAGTGCAAACTACCAGCAATGGCACAGCCATTTCATGACCAGAGACCAAGAACTACCACCACAGTCAAAGCCAGTGGTCATTGTGAGTAGTGGTACTGCTTTTGAGCACTGGACAAGTGTGGTCGAGCAAACATCTGCCTCTGTATCAGAGTCAGGTTTAACGCCAGTGGCTGCGCTGACTTTGTCTGACTTTAATTATGTGGTATTAGGGGAGCGTTTAGCGAATATGGTCGCTGAGCAAAAACTGAGCCACTGGCGGGTAGAAGATTTGTCGCCTGCGACTATTCTGGATGCCATTCAGCATCATCGACTGTCTTAATGAAAGCTTTTATAATTAAGCTGTTTAGAAAAAACATGACAAACGAGTAAAAATTAATTATTTTCACTACTTTATGATTTAATTACTGATTTTGAAGGTAGTTAAAACTCTCTATAACGGTGCTGTTTTATGTCAACCGATCTTAAGCCTCCATCTGATACGCTGTCTGCCGTTCAGCAGCGCCGGCAGGCAACTATCCTGTTGTTACGTTTGCAGTGGTTATTTATATTACTATTGATTATCGCTTTAGCTTGGTTATATATCGCTCAGCAGCGTTTTCAAAACCAGATAAACGAGCGTCTGCAAAGCAATGAGCAAGTGGTCAGTCGGATGAATGAGATCGATGACCGTCTATTTGCCATCAGTCAACAAAGCTTGCCAGTGCTTAATACGGTGGTCAGCAGTCAAGCACAAAACCAATTGGATTTATTACGCATTCAAATACAGGCAGCCGATAGACTGCTGACTGATAATAATTATAGCGCTGCGATTGATTTGCTAAGAGGCTTACAATGGCAGCTATCGCAAAGCACTAATGAAATTGCCCCAGCGTTAACTGTCGTGATTAAAAAAAGCTTGGCTGAAGATATTGAACGTCTACAGGCACAAAGCACCCAGCCGAGCCCGTGGCAATTACAAAACCTTGCCATTCAAGACATTCAAGAGTTTTTACATAATACTAAAGGTAAAAGCAGTACTGAGGCTAAAAACAGTGTTGATGGGAGAAGGGTTGGCCAAAGCAGTAGTGGTCAACAAAAAGCTGCTAGCAAGACACTGACAGAGAATAGCACAAGAGTGGCAGTGACGAATCGGCAACTTATCATTCATGAAGTGATTATGACGCTGAATTTAGCCATGCAAGCCAGTAATATGCGCGAAAAAGAGCAGTTAACCAACTACTTACAGCAGGCACGAAAGCAACTGCAAGCCCTAGCTCCAAATATGACTCTGCCTAAAAATGACGCCAATGCAAAGTTAGCAATGCCTTCTACTGATAAGCAAACAACTGGTAGCCAGAATAGCTTGAATAAGGATGCACCGCGTAATATCGCCGAAGTCATTGTTTGGCTTGATAAGCTGATTGCTAATGAACCGACATCAACGCCTTTATTGACTACACAAGTGCTAGAGCAGCCCAAGAGTTAGTATTTTATAGCCTCTGGTAAATATAACATCAGACAAAATAATAATAGGTAGGTTAGTGATGAATAATAATGCTTCCAACTCTAAAACCTCAACAGCCCTTAGGTCAACGCTGCCGATGAATCCCGTTTTTGAGGTGCCTGAAGCATTGGCACATTATCCCGTTATCCACCCGCAGCCTATTCAGTGGGGCGAGATGGACGCCTTTAATCATCTCAATAATGTGGTGTATTATCGTTATGCCGAGTCTGCGCGTATTGCTTATTTGCAGGCGTTAGAGATGTTTGAGGGTAGCGTGACTATTTTGGCAGCGTCGAGTTGCCAGTATCTGCTTCCTGTGATTTATCCTGATACGTTATTGTTAGGGGTGCGCTGTCAGCGTTTGGGCACGACTAGCATTGTGATTGAGTACAGTTATTATAGCGTTGCCCAGCAAGCACTGGTAGCGACAGCTGATGCGGTCTTGGTGCGCTTTGATAGCGGTGGCAAACAAAAAATGCCATGGACAACGGCTGAGCGCGAGCGCCTGTTTGCTTTGGAAGCAGAATTTGGACACACTCCTGAATGTTAAGATGATTAATCAGCAGCATTTTTAAAGTCATTAACCAATAAAAAAGGCACGCTCAAATGGGCGTGCCTTTTTTATTGGTTACTGTTTTTTTTAAGATTAATCTTGTTTGGGCGCGTGTACAAAATCAACCACATTTAAGTCAAAACCTGATAATGCATAAAACTTCATCGGTGAGGATAGCAAGCGC
>JARIEH010000321.1 GCA_029256865.1 Psychrobacter sp. | reverse complement strand
AGAGATAATACATACTAAAGCGTTGAGCGCCTACTGACGCGTGACGCGCCTATGATAACGTAAAAGTAAGGTATTTGTGAACTGGATTCTTAAGCAAGCGTTGTAAAGCTGTGAGACTATATTTAAGACATATTTCTTATAATCAGGCTTGCGCGCTGTTTCCAACCACAAGAAGCGGATTAGTTACTTTTCTATTTATTTAATAGTTAACAATACCAGTCATAACTGCTCACGATGTCGTCACGACAAACAGCCCGTACTCATGCTAATATTGCGTATATAAATATACGCTCGTTTAGATAGTCAAACCAAAGTAATACCACAATGTAAAATAATACCATAAAGAGAAACACCATGAGCGCTACTGTATCTTCTCATTCTACTCATCCACAGCTGGATTTTGACATGAATACTACTATTAACGTTGACCTAAGTGAAGTTGATAAATTTAACAAGCTTGCCAGTGAATGGTGGGACAAGACTGGTGCATTTGCCACCTTGCATCATATCAATCCTCTGCGCCTGAATTGGATCGAAGAAAACGTTAAGCGCGGCTATCAAGGTACAGATGCTGATAAAACCGCAGAGATGGGGCTGGCTGGCAAAAAGATAGTGGATATAGGATGTGGTGGCGGTATATTGGCCGAATCAATGGCGCGCCGTGGTGCTGATGTGACAGGTATAGACTTAGGTACTGAGAATTTAAAAGCCGCCAGTCTGCATGCCGAACAAAGTGACTTAAATGATGTTTTGCGTTATCAGCATATACCTGTTGAAGACTTAGCAAAAACACACGCAGGGCAGTTCGATGTGGTGACTTGTATGGAAATGCTAGAGCATGTGCCAGACCCAAGCGCCATTGTTCAAGCCTGCTTTGATCTGCTGGCACCAGGTGGCGTTTGCGTCCTCTCTACCATCAACCGAAATCCAAAGTCATATTTGTTTGCCATTGTTGGAGCCGAATATGTGCTACGCCTGCTAGACCGTGGTACGCATGATTATGCAAAATTCATCACTCCAGCCGAGCTGGACAAAATGGCAGGCAACGCAGGGTTTACTCGTCAAGATATAATTGGTCTACATTATAACCCCCTCACTAAACGCTATTGGTTGGCGCAGAATGTCGATGTTAATTATATGATGGCTGTACAAAAGCCATTGGTTTAAGACAATTATTTAAAAGAAGAGCATGCATCATGAGCCAATTTGTAAAAGCTGTTTTGTTCGATCTTGATGGTACACTTATCGATACTGCGGCTGACTTTATACGCATTATTGGTAAAATGAGTACGCAAAATAACTGGCAAGCACCACCTGCAGCAGCCATTCGAGAGCAGGTTTCTGCTGGCGCATCGGCGATGGTAAAGCTGATGCTACGTCATAATAATCAATTAAACGTTAACGATGAAGAGCTACTGCAATTCCGCCAACAGTTTTTGGATGATTACGAAGCGGATATTTGTGTCGATAGTTGCCTGTTTAATGGTCTTGAGGAAGTATTGCATAAGCTTGAGAAAAAGGGTGTACCTTGGGGCATCGTCACCAATAAGCCCCGCTATTTATCCGAGCAGCTGCTCGAAGCCATGCAGCTAGATGAACGCTGTGCTGTGTTGGTATGTCCTGATGATGTATCACGTAATAAGCCGGATCCAGAGCCTATGTATATGGCATTAGAGAGGCTTGCCATACCGCGCGGTGCAGCTGGCTCCGTACTTTATATAGGTGATCATGTGCGGGATATTGAAGCTGGTAATGCGGCTGGTATGCCGACG
>JARIEH010000338.1 GCA_029256865.1 Psychrobacter sp. | reverse complement strand
TTTTTTACCACTTGCTGTAGCGCATAATTGGTCAAATAATTGGTCTCGGGCGGGATGCTGCGCTGAGTATTGAGGCCTGTGCGCTGCAAGATACGTCCACGATCATCAATGACCGTACGGATACTGTGAATAGGGGTGCGGAAACCACCAGTCGCAAAGACTTGATAGATGCCAAGCATATCCATCGGGCTTAAGTTAACTGAGCCTAGTAGTACTGATGGATACGCAGGGATTTTTTCTTCAACACCTAAACGGCGCAGTTGCTTGGCAAAGGTATCGACGCCAAACTCCATACCTAAGCGTACTGTACTCTGGTTATATGATTGTGCTAGAGCGGTGGTCAAGGGTACAAAGCCATGATCACGACCGTCGTAGTTTTTAGGATTCCATTTGCTCCCATCTGATAAATTAACTGTAATCGGAGAGTCATCAACAGGGCTGGCTAAGTTATAACGGCCGCTTTCAAGCTCCGTCATATAGATGACAGGCTTTAAGAGTGAGCCCACTTGACGCTTAGCGTCGACAGCGCGGTTAAAGCCAGTAAACTCGCTGCCACTACCAACTACAGCGACCAGCTCACCCGTTTCTGGATTGGCACTGACCAAAGCACCTTGTAAGTCTTTGGTTTTACTGTCTCTACGTCGTAGCTCTCCCAGCTTATTATCAACCGCTTTGTTCGCTGCCAATTGCGTAATAGGGTCGAGTGTACTGATGATAATCAGACCTTCGTTTTTTAGGTCGTCAGAGTAATAGACGTCATTGAGCTCACGTTTGACGATGTCCAGAAAGTCTGGAAACTGGCTTTTTCCTTCTACCGGCTTGTCAACAATATCCAAGGGTTTGGCAATGGCAGCGTCATACTCTTTTTGTGACAGCATATCAAGTGTGAGCATGTTATTGAGCACCACATCACGACGTGCTTTTGAATCGTTTGGATGACGACGCGGATTATAAACACTTGGTCCTTTTGCCATACCGACAAGCATTGCCTGCTGATCTAGACGCAGCTCCTTCAGCGGTTGGTTAAAATAAAACTGTGAAGCCAAACCGAAACCATTGATAGAACGGTTGCCATTTTGGCCGAGATAAATCTCATTTAAATAGGTTTGCAAGATTTCATCTTTGCTATAGTGCAGCTCTAGTAATACAGCCATTAGAGCTTCATTCGCTTTACGTTTTAACGTGCGATCAGAGTTTAAATAGAAGTTTTTGATCAGCTGCTGGGTGATGGTTGAGCCACCCTGCATAGAACCACCAGAAAAGTTATTGAGTACAGCACGAGCGATACCGCGTACTGATACGCCTCTATGGTCATAAAAACCACGATCCTCAGTTGCAATGAGTGCATCAATTAAGGGCTGCGGCACGTCATCTAAAGAAACGACTAGCCTATCTTCATTGCTGTCTGGATAGATACCACCGATACTCACAGGCTCAAGACGAATGATGCCAGATTCTGCAGGCACAGTGCTTTGTATCGATTGCACCATATTATTAGCAATGGTCATCTTAATCACTTGCGCTGCATCGACATCATTTGCACTATAGCTAAAGCCACGCGTGTGGATATAATAAGTACTGCCCGACTTATGGTAGGTTCCCGTACGATTATAAGCCTTGTTGCTGCGATAGTTAAGCAGCTCAAGCCAGGTCTTCATAGCGTTATTGTCGACCTTAGCACCTTGATACAGCTCTAAAGGTTGAGAGTATACTTTAGCAGGAATATCCCAGCGCTTACCTTCAAATTTTTTGGTAATGGTACGATCGAGCTTGAGCAAATACAGTGCCAACAACACCATGCCAACGATGACAACGATTAATAAGAGACTGCTAAACACAATGCCGCGCTGCTGTGAGGGCAAAGTGCTTATAGCAGACTTAGGGAGTTTTGACTGAGTAAACTTGGGTTTTTGCACTGATGTTGCACCGTTTTAACATAAAAAAACTGACTCATAATGACGCAAATTGACTAATTTTTCAATCTCTCATCGTCTATGCAGTCATTCAGGAGTGTTGAGCTGTGAAAGTGTATACTAAGCACAGCATTTATTGTCACCATATTATATAACTTATTAAAGCTTTTAATTCGATTAGCGAGTGCCATATAAGATAACAATCTATCATTATGATAACGATGTTTTTTGTGTGGATTAGCCGCTATTATTCTGCCAATAGTTGCTCAGTTATTGTGACGTTTGAATGTTATTGAATCCAAGCAAGATTTGTGCAACACAGTATATCCAAAGTCAGTATATCTAAAGGAAGTAAGCGTGACTATTTCTAGTAGGTCGTCCAATATCTCGTCATCACTATCATCCACCACACCATCCCCCTATGAAGACAACTCTATTACTGAAGGTTTGGTATTACCGCTCGCTGGTCACTGCTTTCATTGCGGTGATCCAGTGCCACAGCCGCCATTTCATACTGAGATCTTGGGTTTACCGCGTGAGATGTGCTGTATGGGCTGTCAGTTGGCATCGCAGAGCATTGTAGAAGCTGGCCTTGAACAGTATTATCTTGACCGCTCTGAGATTAACCGAACGGCAAGCTTGCCAACGCAGCTCACTCGTCTCGAAGCTTATGATCATGACGAGATAAAATCGCAGTTTGTTTATGCGCAGGATGGTATGTCGGTTGCGGAGTTGTCTGTCAATAATTTGCGCTGTGCTGCTTGTACTTGGCTGATTGAGTCACGTTTGGATGAGCTAGAGGGTATCAGTAAGTGTCAGGTGAACTTGACCAATCAGCGCATGCGCGTGATTTGGGATGAAGATAAGCTACCGATTAGCCGTATCTTAGG
>JARIEH010000187.1 GCA_029256865.1 Psychrobacter sp. | reverse complement strand
GCACCAAATATAATGAAACCAACGATTAAAATACCTGATGTAATAAAGACAGGTTTATTTACCCTTGGAAATGGGCCTAATCTTTCAACTTTTACATGATCCATTTATTCATTAGCCTTAATTTTTTTGGGAGTGCCACCATAACAAATTAACTGTTTATTATCAATAAATTACAATCCTTAACTTGCTAGAAATAACAGCTGCACTCTTGTGGCTCTGCTATTTGACCCTTAAAACATACAGCTTTCGTTGTACTGTTAAGCATCCATTAACTATTTAGGCAGCAAGCGTAATAACTGAGCATGATCACCATCTTCTACTAGCCACACCTCACCATCCACAGCCAATACACTACGGATACGCTCGCCCATATCATAGCGGTAACTCTCAGAAGCTGCGTTGCTTTTGTCCATATCAACCACTATCAGTGCCTTTGATGACAGTCCACTGATCAGGGCTTTCCCTTGCCAGGCGGGAAAATCATTATGCTGACCAGACGAGTATATGCTAATCGACGAGGGTGATATCACTGGTGTCCAAGTGATCTTAGGCGCTTCAAATTCAGGACGAGTATCATGATCAGGTATGTCAATGCCCGAATAATTACGACCATTTGACACTATGGGCCAACCATAATTTTTGCCTTTTTCGATCAAATTAAACTCATCGCCGCCTCTTGGTCCCATCTCATGGGCCCAAAGCCTGCCCGACTCATCAAACGTCATGCCCAAGACATTACGATGTCCTGTCGTCCAAAACTGTATGGAGATATCATTAGAGCTGGCAGCATCACTGACAAAGGGATTGTCCGTTGGCACAGAACCATCAAGGTTTAATCGTATGATTTTTCCTAAGTTCACACTCATATCTTGTGCAGGGTCTTGTTCTTGTCTGTCACCTGAGCTGATATACAAATATTGACCATCAGGTGAAAAAAGCAACCGATGACTGTAGTGTCCCTGACCATTAAGCTTCGGATTCTGCTGCCAGATATGGGTAATGTTTTGCAAATTGGGCACATCAGTATTTAAGTCTGCAAGTTTGGCTGTAATAACCTTAGCGCCATATTTATTGCTATCGCTTCCTACGCCTGCCTCAACGTAGCTAAGATATATCCTATTGCTCTCTACAAAATCTGGCGCAAGTACAATGTCTCCTAATCCCCCTTGTCCACCGTAAGCAACCTTAGGTACGCCGCTCACGGCTGTTTTCGCCCCTGTGGCGGTATCGACCATAAATAGTTCACCTGTTTTTTGAGTCACCAGCAATTTTGGTGGTTCATTACCTGTCTTGGGTAACGCTGTCATCGCCCAGGGCTCATCAAACCTGGCGATGGCCATCGTCGTAAATTCAGGCTTCTCAGCATTGGCTTGTGTATTCATGCCAGAGCTGTCTAATGGTTCTGATTGTACAGCGACCTTATCAGTATTGGTCGATGACGGATTAGAGCAAGCCGAAGCACTAAACAGTAATGCCACTACAGTCAAAGGCAGCTTTATATGCTTAATCGCTGTTATATACTTCATAGTCATTGTCATCATCTCGATCCTTTCAGTCTGCTTTTATACAATATAGCAAGCATCGTGCAGGCTCTGGTACAGATTGTGTTTTTATAGAAAACAAAACCCCTTACTTGCGATTGCAAATAAGGGGTTTTGATTTTACTCTTACTTTTAACTTTCTTAGATTAACTCATTCTAAGCTTATCAAAGGTTAACTTATCATCAATGCCAACATCGACCTTGATAATATCACCAGCGACAAAGTCACCTGCCAGCAATTTCAATGACAGCGGATTTTCGATCTCTTGTTGGATAGCACGCTTAAGCGGACGCGCACCATACACAGGATCATAGCCAACCGCAACCAATTTATTCATAGCGTCAGGCGATAACTCGATATCCAGCTCACGCTCTTGTAAACGCTGACGCAGTCTTTGGAGTTGAATATCAGCGATACCAGCCATCTGCGATATACCAAGTGGGTGGAATACCACAATCTCATCAATACGGTTGACGAACTCAGGGCGGAAATGCTGTCCCACAGAGTCCATGACCTCAGCTTTGATGTCCTCATAACTCTCACCGACCATTTCTTGAATCTTGTGCGAGCCTAAGTTACTGGTCATGATGATAACGGTATTTTTGAAGTCTACCACGCGACCTTGTGAATCCGTCAAGCGCCCATCATCCAACACTTGCAATAAGATATTGAATACATCAGGGTGCGCTTTTTCGACTTCATCAAACAAGATGACGCTATAAGGCTTGCGGCGGACCGCTTCGGTCAACGCTCCACCTTCCTCGTAACCGACATAACCTGGAGGTGCACCGACCAAACGACTGACGCTGTGCTT
>JARIEH010000145.1 GCA_029256865.1 Psychrobacter sp. | reverse complement strand
GTCTCTATCTACCTTGCCTTGCCCCAAATTACCAACCGGTATATCACTTTCACAGCAGTTTAACTAGTATCCACCTAATTGCCATCTTCAAACAAGATATCTGTGCCACCTTTGTAAGGCGATTAGGGGCACACTTGTCTCTATCTATGAGTGTTCATACTTGTTTGGATGGTGCCAATCAGCATTTGCTGGAGCAGCTAAAGCAAAACAAACAGCAGCTAAAGTCAGTCATACTTTTAGATTATGAATGCTATGAGACCACTGCTGATAATACTAGCCGTACTGAATTTATCAGTAGCTTACTACAGGTAGATTCTTTACCAAAAATACTGTTTAGTATAAAACCAGAGCGTAGTATTCCTATTGATTTATTGAATCAGTTTGATGGGTTTTTGAGTAAACCGTTAGATATCGCATTATTATTATCCGAGCTAATGCGCTTAACGCAGTCTCCTATGCACATGCAAAAACAAGAAATTACGGTTAATCATATCAATAACCAAGAAAAGCCTTCTATCGAAGATACTGTGAAACCTTCATCTACGCTAATTTTGGTGGTAGAGGATAACTTAACCAATCAAAAAATTACCTGCAAATTATTAAGCAGGTTTGGTTATGATAGTGTGGTGGCAAATAACGGTCAGCAAGCACTTGACATATTAGAGGCTCAACGACAAAAATTCGCCCTGATTTTGATGGATTGTCGTATGCCTATCATGGATGGACTACAAGCCACTCGAATCATACGTGCCCAAGGCAATAATATCCCTATTGTTGCCTTAACTGCAAATAACACAGAAGAGGATTTTGAGGCTTGCCGCCTAGCGGGAATGACTGAATTTTTGACCAAACCTATCAATAAAGACAAGCTAGAAGAAGTTTTACAAAGCCTAATAACTGCTTGATAGGCTTTTATATCCATGCCTTCTTATTCGCTATGCCTAGACTTTGTCTATATCGAAAAACTGTATTCATGACGGATTAGTAACCATTACTTGATGATTTTTTCTACAGTTACTTCATAAAACCATTATCAGCTAAGAAAGCTTCCGTAATAGTGCTTTGCGGACTTGATGCATTCATGCCATCATTTTGCGACTTATTCAATAAACGCTCTAAGTAACGCGCTACGATATCCACTTCAAGATTAACTTTACTGCCAACCAGCCAATGCTTCGCGATATTAGTCACTTGCGCGGTATGCGGGATAATATTTAGCGAGACAATATTGTCACGTACAAGATTGGTGGTCAGGCTAATACCATCAACCGTGATAGAGCCTTTAGTAGCCGTATAATGTGCCAATTCTTTTGGGATCTCAATCTCGATATAAATAGAGCGCGCATCCTGTTGCAGCTTGCTGACTATCCCCACTCCATCAACGTGCCCAGCCACAATATGACCACCGAAACGCGTGGTTGGTAGCATGGCTTTTTCTAAATTCACAAGATGACCGATTTTTAACGCTTCAAGCGCGGTCCGAGCGATGGTCTCACGTGAAACATCAACCGCATAATAATTAGAACCAAACTCTACCACAGTCAAACAAATACCATTGGAAGCAATTGAGTCACCTAGCTTTACATCACTAAAATCCAAATCATTCGCTTCAATCACTAGGCGAATGTCACCACCAACGGGCTGCATAGCTTTAACATGGCCAACACTTTCTATAATTCCAGTAAACATATAAACCTCGTCTCATTATTACTATTGTCGTTATAGACAACATATTTTAATTTATTGATATTTGCTTGCACTTGTCTAGGCCAGTTTTTAGTGAAACATAAGCTGGTTTTATACTCATTTTTGGATAAGTTGTGGATAACTCATAAGTAATGGCCTAGGGAACAAGTAAAACCTTGATTATTATCAAGTTATCCACAGGATAGTGTTTTGCATACCCCTCTCAAACTACATACCAAAATAATCATAAATCATTGATTTAAAAAGATATATATTAAAAAATACATAAGAACCAACATTCAATTGTTTCATGTGAAACAAAGTTATACACAGTTTCATGTGAAACAGTTGTCTTAAGTGCCTACTTATCCACATCTCATCTACCTTTAATACAGACTGTGGATAAACTGTTTATAAATTATAAATTTATAAGGGGGCAAGTATTAGTTTAAGATCGGACCCAAGCTGCTCATGGCTACAAAGATCAAAACGCAACTGCTGTGCCAAAGACAGAGGATTAAAATCGACCATCGGACGTGCTTGCGCGCCCAATAAACAAGGCGCTTGATAGACAATCAACTCATCTACCAGTTGTTGGCTTAAGAAACTGCCAGCGACGCTTGCGCCTGCTTCTACCAAGACGTCATAGCATTGTTGTTCACTCACTAAATTTTTGAGTAATGCAGTTAAGTCATTTTTACGCCAATAAATCGTCTCTGGACGACGGCATAACTGATAGTCAGATTGCGGGTTGTGCGCTAAGCGCTGACGCCGATCAAGGACCACTACCTTAGGAGCAGGTATTTGCTCGGGAGGCACACCTAATTGGCTAGAACGTACATTAAGCTGTGGATTGTCAGCGATAACCGTCTCACTACCAGTAATGATAACAGCGCTTTGGGCGCGTAGTTTTTGGACATCTACGCGCGCCGCTGCAGAGGTGATCCATTTTGACTCACCAGATGCCATTGCCGTACGACCATCGAGACTGGTAGCAATCTTAAGACGCACATAAGGCATCTGAGTGCGCATCGCCTTTAAAAAGCCACGGTTTAATGTTTCTGTTTGCTGTGTGAGTACGCCAACCGCGACTTTAACCCCAGCCTGCTCTAATAAGCTTACACCACGCCCCGCCACTTGTGGATTAGGATCAAGACCCGCAATCACAACACGTTTCACACCAGCCTCAACTAGGGCAAGCGCGCAAGGCGGTGTACGCCCTGTATGGCTACATGGCTCCAATGTTACATAAGCCGTTGCACCGACTGCCCGCACGCCAGCATCCTTGAGCGCAAATACTTCTGCATGGGGTTGACCCACCTTAGGATGAAACCCTTGACCGACAATCACTTCTGCCTGCACGATGACGCAACCTACGGCTGGATTGGGCCTTGTGGTATAAACACCCTGCTTGGCTTGTTCGATTGCAAGCATCATGAAGTAGCGGTCTTGGAAATGCTGAGTATGATTTTGGATCGACATAAGAATAGGCTTTATTTACGAGATGAATGTATAGAAAGTAAGCTTATTTTTCATTTGGGCGGATATTGGCAATCTCTTGATGAAAAGCATCAATATCCTGAAAATCACGGTACACACTGGCAAAGCGTACATAAGCGACGTCATCTAAAGATTTTAGCTCACTCATGATGATCTCGCCCAAGACTTTACTGCTAATCTCACGCTCACCCATCTGCCTGACACGCTTCTCAATACGGCTAATCATCGCCTCTTGTTCATCGATAGTAATGGGACGCTTCTGTAAGGGCAGTAAAATAGAGCGTCGCAGTTTTTCATTATCATAGGGTTCAATCTTGCCACTGGATTTGATAATGCGCGGCATAACAACTTCTACCATCTCAAAAGTGGTAAAGCGCTCTTGGCAGCTACTGCAGGAACGGCGGCGGCGCACTTGTGCACCTTCCGCCGCAAGACGCGAATCAATAACCTTGGTTTCTGATGCGTTACAATACGGACAGTGCATAGTATTTTCCTTATTTTACTATTGAGAGCGAGAGCAGTTATTTGTCATCTGAAAGTACAAAACCATCACTCATTAACTATTTACCAATACAAAAACTGCCAAATATTTTGCCTAGTAAGTCATCAGCACTGAACTCACCCGTAATTTCACCCAAACTATGCTGAGCTTGGCGTAAGCTCTCAGCAACCAACTCTCCTGCTTGAAACACCGTTAACTGTTCATGCGCTTCCATTAAATACTCAGCCGTTCGTCTGAGTGCATCTAGATGCCGTGTACGGGCAATGAGGCTGTTTTCTGGTGGATGGAAGCCTACTTTAGCACACAAGTCTTCGACTAACGTATCGATACCCGCACCTGTTTCACATGAAACACTGACTTGCTCGTAACCACGATTTTTTATTTCAACTTGTGAAACAGCAATCCTTCTTTTACTATCATCATCGCTTAATAAGTCGCTTTTGTTGGCGATAATCAATAGACGTTTAGCGGCTGGCAGCTCACCAAATAACTGTTCTGCAAGCTGTAATGGTGTAGTCTCACTCTCAAGATCACGGGTGACATCATAAACCATCAGTAGCATATCGGCCTGGGTAATGGCAGTACGTGCACGCTCAATACCAATACGCTCAACGGTATCTTCTGTCTCACGCAAGCCTGCCGTATCAGTGAGATGAAGTGTTAAGCCATTGAGCACCACGGTTTCTTGCAGCGTATCGCGAGTGGTACCAGCGACATCAGTGACAATGGCGCGCTCTTGGCCTGCTAGGCGATTGAGTAGGCTCGACTTACCCGCATTAGGCCTACCTGCTAACACCACGTGGATACCATCGCGTAATAGCTGACCTTGTTTTGCGGTTGCCAGTACTTGCTGTATCTTAGCTTGGGTTTGCTCAAGTTTATCTTGTATGACGCCATCAGATAAAAAATCTACGTCCTCTTCATCAGGGAAATCAATCGCGGCTTCAACATGTAAGCGCAGATGAATGAGTTGCTCTAATAATTGATTAATCTTTTGCGAGAACTCACCACTTAATGAGCGGATGGCACTACTAGCGGCAGCGGCACTGGTTGCATCAATGGCATCGGCGATTGCTTCTGCTTGCACCAAATCTAACTTATCATTCTCAAAAGCACGATAAGAGAACTCTCCAGCACTGGCTTGCTTAGCACCTAACTCAAACACCTGCGCTAACAGCTGGTTTTGTAGAATGATGCCGCCATGTCCTTGCAGCTCAATCACATCTTCACCAGTGAATGAATGCGGAGCTTTAAAATACAACACCAACCCTTCATCAATGACCGTGCCATCAGTCTGATAAAAACGGCAAAAACTGGCCATACGCGGTGTAAAAGCAGTTTTACCTGTGAGCTGACAAGCAATATCATAAGCACGGGCACCTGACAGGCGTACAATACCAACGCCACCTCGTCCGAGCGGTGTGGCAATAGCAGCAATCGTGGCCAATCCAGATAAGTCATTCTTTTCAGTTGAATCAGGTGCGCCTAACCCCTTCTCTAAAGAATCCACAGTTACTCTCAATAGCTAAAAACTCCATTATAGACGGCTATACTCAGACTGACAAAGTAATCTTTAAATAGTGGTATTTTGTTATTAATTATTAAGGGGTCATCAGAAAAAGTGTCAATATATGGCGTATAAAAAAACCACCGCTGGTGCGATGGTTTTTTTGTTTACATGCATTGATTGATTATTAACCAAGCACCTTAACGGTACGTTTCTTCTGTTCTTCCTCTACCTTTTTATTGACAATATATTGATGCGTCATACTGAATAAGTTGTTCACCGTCCAGTATAGTACCAAACCTGCCGGAAAAAATAGCATGAAAGCGGTAAAGATAATCGGTAAAAACTTCATAACCTTTGCTTGCATTGGATCGGTTGGCTGTGGGTTAAGCTGCTGCTGTATGAACATCGATGCGCCCATCAATAGTGGTAGTATAAACCACGGATCCATCGCTGATAAATCCTGAATCCATAAGATCCATGGAGCATGACGTAATTCAACACTTTCAACCAGTACCCAGTACAAGGCTAAGAAAATTGGCATTTGCATCAATATCGGTAGACAACCCGCCATTGGATTGACTTTTTCTTCCTTGTAGATGCCCATCATTTCTTGCGACATCTTCATGCGATCGTCGCCGTGCTCTTCTTTCAATGCCGCCAGTCTTGGGGCAATAGCACGCATCTTTGCCATCGAATAATAACTCTTATTCGAGAACCACAAAAGAGCAATCTTGACCAAGATAGTCAGAGCGATGATTGACCAACCCCAATTACCGATAATTTTATGAATACCATCAAGTATGGCAAATAAGATTTTTGATATGGGCCATAACAAACCATAATCAACGGTCTGATTGAGGCCTACTGCGACTTCTTTAAGCTCAGACTGTACTTTTGGTCCCGCATACAAGGTCGCATTTAAGGTCGCTTGTTTGTTCGGGCCAACATTTACAGGTTGACTGTTGAAACCAATAAAGTAGTCACCGCCAGTTTCACGGCTAAAAAACTTACCTGTGAAATTCTCAGGTGTCCACGCAGAGACAAAATAGTGCTGCACTACCCCGACCCAGCCTTGATCACTGGTCAGTTTTAACTCATCACTACTAAAATTGCCAAACTTCAACTTATTGTAGGGATTATCAGGTGTACCCCAAGCGCCACCCAAATAGGTTGCCATGCTTAGCGCACCTTTATCAGACATGCCAGGATCTTTACTATCATCACGCTTTAGTTGAGCAAACATTTGTCCTTGCCATGGCTGTGCAGAAGCGTTTTGAATTTGATAGCTAATATCGATAGGGTATTTATCTTGAGTAAAGGTAAAGGTCTTTGTGATTGTTACGCCAGCTTTTTTATATGTAAGAGGCACTAATAACGTTTGCTGACCCGCTTGCATTTGATAGTTGGTTGCAGTGTGGCTGTAGTTAGCGCGACCCTCCGCAGTATCAATACCGTCTTTACCGATCAGACCCGATTGAGCCACATAAACACGATTGCTATTATTTTCTAGCAACACAAAAGGCTCATCGCTATCCAATGTAGCGTCATATTGCTTCAACGCTGCATAAACAATATCGCCGCCTTCTGGATTGATTTTGATGTCATAACGATCGGTCGTAACCGTAATAAGACTACCATCTTTAGACGGCGCCGTAGTCGCAATATCAGCATCAACAGGTAGCGTCT
>JARIEH010000274.1 GCA_029256865.1 Psychrobacter sp. | reverse complement strand
AACATCACAGGTGTGACCGCTATTGAGCTTGATCCTGCTAATAACGTTGCCACCGTACGTTATGAGGATACAGATACCAGTATCCATGCTCTGACTGCCGCCATTAGTATGGTAGATTATGTCACTCAGCCGTTTCCAGTCGATGCACCGCAAAACCCTGATAACAGGTAACTATGATAGCAATCTAATAACTGCTGAAATAAATAAACACTGCCTGTCAGTCACAACTTTTATTAATTCAATCAACCTAATCACCCACAATAAGGAGCCAAATATGGCAAATCAAACACGTATTATTAATATTCAAGGCATGACCTGTGGTGGCTGTGTCCAAAGTGTTCACAATGCCACTGCTGACATCGAAGGCTTAGACACTATGACAGTTGAGCTTGCTGATAATCAAGCCACGGTTACTTTTGATGACAGCCTGACAAGCGCAGAAAAAATCGCTCAAGCTATCGACGATGCTGGCTTTGATGCGACGGTTGCGAATGCCTAAGCACCAGTATTTTTATTAAAAAACCAGCCGCGATGGCTGGTTTTTTAATATGATTGGTATCTATTTTCTTTATTAAAAAACATTATAAAATAAACTATAATGATAGGTGCCGAAAGCTTACTATCTTGAAAAACGTGCTTTCAGCTCAATATATAGGCGACATCGGCATTTTTTAATGTATTGCGCTTTCATCCACAGACATGTCTTTATATTCTTAGAGTTTGTTTGAGACTATAGATACCATGACGAGTTCTATTTATGAATAATACTATCCACAACGATACTGATTCATCTTATGAGGTCAATACGCATATTCAAGAGAATATCCAGTTGCAGCCTGAGCGTGCGCATCTGCAACTGGCGATTGATGGGATGACGTGTCAGGCGTGTGCCTCACGAATCGAAAAAGTACTGAATAAAAAATCTGCCATTCATCAAATCAACGTCAACTTCGCAGGTGAAACGGCCAATGTCGACTATGATTCAACGCGGACCACACCCGAAGAAATCACTGAGTGGGTAAACAAAACGGGTTTTGTCGCCAACTTGCAGGCAGGTGAAGATTTATTTGCGCAGACTGACAAGGATGCAGCCACTGAGTACCCGTGGCGTTTGATAGGCTTGTGGATTTGTTTGGTGCCATTTTTGATTGGTATGGCAGGCATGCTAATTGGACAAGGTATGGCATGGATGCCACCTGTTTGGATCCAGTTTATTTTAGCGACGATTGTACAGTTTGGTTTGGCATTGCCATTTTATAAAAGCGCGTGGGCATCGATAAAAGGCGGTCTTGCCAATATGGATGTCTTGGTGGTCATCGGTACGGTGACGATTTGGGCGTATTCGACCTATCTCTGGTTGACGCATGGCGATGGCACTTTAAACAGTCTATTGCAAAGCTCTCATGCAGGTGGGCATGGTCCTCCTGTTTATTTTGAAGCCGGGGTAATGGTGATTGCCTTTGTCCGTACTGGTAAGTACTTGGAAGAGCGTACCAAAAAACACAGCTTAAATAGTATTGATCTTTTATTGTCATTGACGCCAGACGAAGTCGAGCAGCAGCAGCCAAACGGTGATTTCCATAATGTCGCACTCAAAGACGTACAGGTCGGTGATGTCTTACGTGCCAAGCAAGGCAGTCGGGTGGCGACAGATGGTACCGTTATCGAGGGCAGTGGTTGGTGTGTAGAGAGCCACTTAACAGGGGAATCAGTACCACTCAAAAAAGAACAAGGCGATGAGTTATTAGCGGGGGCGTTAGTCGAGAATGGCAGCCTACTATACCGTGTAAATGCCAAAGGCAGTGATACCAAGCTTGGGGATATGGTAAAAGCACTGAGCGATGCACAAGGCTCAAAATCTAATTTGGCACGTCTAGCAGATAGAGTGACGGCCGTATTCGTTCCTGTTGTCGTTACTATCTCTATTGTTACCTTCATCGTGACGTGGTGGATAACGGGTACTGTCAGTACGGCATTGATGCATTCAGTCTCTGTATTGGTGATAGCCTGTCCCTGCGCGCTTGGTCTCGCGACGCCTGCCGCTATTATGGCTGGTATGGGTGTGGCAGCGCGTCATGGTGTCTGGTTTAAGGATGCCCAAAGTCTTGAAGCAGCAGGTGATATTGACACCGTTGTACTCGATAAAACAGGCACATTAACCATCGGTAGGCCCACTATTGTAGGTGAGGTGATGGTTGATAAATCGCTTGCAGCCGATGATGTGCTGCAGATTGCTGCCAGTGTCGAAGTCCATGCCAGTCATCCGCTTGCCACTGCCCTTATTAATGCGGCAAAAGATCGTGGCTTACCGCTACTGCCTGTCAGTGATATTAGCGTGGTTAAAGGTGCTGGTATTGAAGCAAACATTGAGGGACTTGGCACCGTGAAAGTTGGTACAGCAGAGTTTGCTAGTTTGACACTGCCGAAGCTGATGCCAAAAGTATGGCAGATCGCTAGTACGGTTGCGATTAGTATTAATGATGAGCCATTAGGCGCTTTTGCCTTAGCGGATGACTTAAAGACCGATACACCGCAAGCCATTACGGCATTACAAGATGCTGGTATCAATGTCATCTTGATGAGTGGTGACAAACAATCGGTCGTTGACCATGTGGCAGGGCAGTTAGGTATCAAAGCCGCTTACGGTAGGATGAGTCCACGCGATAAAGCCAGCCAAATAGCCGTTTTGCAAACGGCAGGTCATAAAGTGGCGATGGCGGGCGATGGTGTCAATGATGCGCCAGCGATGGCAACTGCCGATGCCAGCTTTGCGATGTTTGAGGGAACGGATGTGGCACAACATAGTGCCTCTGCCCGCTTGATGGGTGAGTCGCTGATGCATATTGATGCCGCGCAAAAAATTGCTAATGCCACCTTGCGTAATATTAAGCAAAACTTGTTTTTTGCCTTTATATATAACTGTATCGGTATTCCGCTTGCTGCCTTTGGCTTTTTGAATCCCATGATTGCAGCAGCAGCCATGGCGCTTAGCTCTATCTCAGTATTGATGAACGCACTGCGCTTAACGCGATTCAAGACGGCGGTTGAGTTAGAAAATACAGTATCTAAACCGACCGCTGAGACTCAAAATTTAGCCAATGGTCAGTGACTATATTGAAAGGCTAATTTGTGCCATAAAAGATGCTGCCCAATGCGCGGTTCAAATGAATTTATGCTATGATGCAAAATACAATAGCCATAATATTATTTGCTCAACAAAGCATTCAGCTTAGCGATAGGTTACTGCTTTAGTAAGTAGTCAGTGGATGCCAAAAAGTCCCACTGCTAAAAAATATAGCTGATGAACTTTTTGTTATAAAAAATTGCTTATAAAAACCTTGAGTTTCTATTTATACAGATCCAACGATACCGTTTCATTTTTATATTTTAAATCCCTTTTTTATCCCACACACTTGGCATGACCAAAGGAATTAACAGACACTATGTACGCTGAAGAAATCAAAAACGCCACCGAAATTAAAGACATCCGTGCACGTGAAATTCTGGACTCACGTGGTAATCCAACGATTGAAGTTGATGTTACATTGGCTGACGGTATTATCGGCCGTGCAGCAGCACCAAGCGGCGCATCAACCGGCTCACGTGAAGCTTTAGAGCTACGTGACGGTGATAAAGATCGGTATATGGGTAAAGGGGTCAAAAAAGCCGTTGCTAACGTAAACAGCCAAATTCGTAGTGCGTTGATAAATACTAACGTGACTGAACAGCAGCGTATCGATGATGCGATGATTACGCTTGATGGCACTGAAAATAAAGAAAGCTTGGGTGCTAACGCTATGTTGGCAGTATCGCTAGCAGTGGCGAAAGCAGCTGCAAAAGCAGAAAGCTTAGCGCTATATCAATATATTGCCAACCTACGCAATCAGACGTCGCTCACTATGCCTGTGCCGATGATGAACATCCTAAATGGTGGCGAGCACGCGGATAATACCGTAGATATCCAAGAGTTTATGATCGAGCCCGTAGGTTTTACCAGCTTCTCAGAAGCATTGCGCGCTGGTACTGAGGTTTTTCATAGCTTAAAATCTGTACTTAAGTCACAGGGCTTAAGCACTTCTGTAGGGGATGAAGGGGGTTTTGCACCCAACCTACGCAGTAACGAAGAAGCCATTACTGTTATCATGCAAGCGATTGAGCAAGTCGGCTATAAGCCAGGTGATGACATTCATTTAGCGCTTGACTGCGCCGCTAGCGAATTTTATAAAAACGGCCAGTACATCTTGGCAGGGGAAGGCAATAAATCATTCGATAGCCAAGGCTTTTCCGACTATCTCGTTGGGCTGGCGCGTCAATATCCTATTATCTCTATCGAAGATGGTCTTGATGAGTCGGATTGGGATGGATGGAAGTATTTGACCGAACAAATCGGTGATAAAGTTCAGTTGGTTGGGGATGATTTGTTTGTAACCAACCCTGCTATCTTACAAGAAGGTATCGACAAAAAAGTTGCCAATGCGATTTTGATAAAATTCAACCAGATTGGTACGTTATCAGAAACATTAGACGCCATTTATTTGGCAAAGAAAAATGGCTATGCAACGGTTATCTCGCATCGTTCAGGTGAAACTGAAGACAGTACTATTGCAGACCTAGCGGTCGGTACGGCTGCTGGCCAAATAAAAACTGGCTCACTATGCCGCTCAGATCGCGTCGCAAAATACAACCAGTTGCTACGTATTGAACAACAAGTACGCGCCAGCTATCGTGGCCGTGAAGAGTTCATTGGTCTACGTGGTTAATAAGTTGAGCTGATAGCCAAAGCTAGGCAATATAGGATGGCTTATATATTGCCTAGTAGGCTTAATTTTTTTTCATTTTAATGTCTTTATCCCGTTTGGCGTTTTTATCTTATGTTCTTATCTTATATTGTTATCTTATGAAATATCTTAGCCAGTTTATGCTACTTGCTCTAGCCGTTGCCGTGCTGTTAGGACTGCAATACCAGTATTGGTTGGGTGAAAATGGCCGTTTCGAGCATAATGACTTGCTAACCGAAATTGAAGAACAGCAGCGCTTAAATGATAACCAAGTTTCCGCAAATGATCTGTTGCGTGCTGATGTTCAAGATCTAAAAAACGGCCTTGAGGCAGTAGAAGAGCATGCCCGCTTAGACTTAGGGTTGATTAAACCCAATGAGACTTTTGTACAAGTATCCACTGCACCCACAACGCACAGTCGTGATTAATG
>JARIEH010000092.1 GCA_029256865.1 Psychrobacter sp. | reverse complement strand
TTGGCACAGCAAGAACCTGATAGGGTAACTGGTGCTGAGAATAGTACGGCTGATGTTAAAGCTCAAGTAAATGCTGGCAAGCTACCTATTGAGAATGTTGAGGGCGACAATACTGGAATTGAGAATGTTCAGTCAATTGAGCGAGAAATCGATAAGGCGAATCCTTTAAATCCTGAAGATTATTTACCTGAATATCAAGTGTCCACCGAGACACAAGCTGTCACCGCGAGTATAGAGCAAGCTGCTAAACCCAAATCTTTAGCGCGTAATAGGGGTGGTTTGGTTAAAGGCTTATATAACCGTCTGTTTAACGGCGGCGTGATGGCGATCCCTAACGTAGAAACGACGGTTTATTTGCAGCAAGCGGCTGCCGATGATGCACAGCCAAAGCTGATCAAAGCTGATAAAGACATTCAGCCGATCAATAATATTAAAGCGGCACTTGATGATACCAGTGTGCAAGCGGTTACGGACTTTACCGCTGCTTTACCGCGTCTGCGCCAGACTGCATTAGATGCGGCGCGGGCAGTGGGTTACTATGATGTGACTTTACGTCTTCGTCAGCCAACCGCCGATACTATTGAGGTGATTATTGAAGAGCTTGGCGAGCCCGTACGCGTAGACAATCGTATTTTAGATATTCGCGGTGAAGGAAGTGAGCAGCCTGAGTTTCAAGCACTTGAAGATAGCTTGCCACCGCAAGAAGGTGATGTGTTTAACCATCGTGTCTATAAAAATAGCAAGGCTGCGTTAGAGTCTCTAAGTAATACTTATGGGTACTTTGATCAATATTGGTTGAATAAATCAGTGGATATTATTTTGCCTGATAATACCGCCGATGTGTCACTGGTCTATGATACGGGCGATCGTTATAAGTTTGATGAAGTAGTGTTTTTTACTTACGATAGAGAGTCGGGCACACTGACGCGGGACCCTGAAAAGCTCCCTGTTGAGACCTCAGTACTAAAGCAGTTGATAGGCTTCGAAGCAGGAGATCCGTTTTATCGTCCCGCTGTTACTAAGTTTAGTAACGACTTATCAGCGACCCGTTATTTTAATACCGTCAACGTTGAGTCAATATTGCCACCCGATGAGAGTAGTGAGAGCAGTACTTTAGCCTTTGATAATACCGCCACAGATTCTGATGACAGTGGCATGATAGATAGTGATGTCGACAGTGCAGATAACGATACTAATGACACTATCAATGCCAATAGTGGCGCGACTGTAGATGCCGCAGATGTGGCTCCCATTGAGTTTGAAGTTGATCAGGAAACACACGATAAGCTATTGGCTATTAAAGCAAAAGCAGATCGTTTAAGTACTTTGCCAAACGATCGAGTACTCGATGAAAAACCACCAGAAGCTGTCAATAGTATTTTAGGTAAAATTAGTAACTCCATCAGTAATGTGGCCAAAAAGATATTTCCTGAAGAAGAGAGCATTCTCAATGATGAGAACTTTGTCGCGCCAACGCTAGAAGGGCGCAAAACCCCACAGCAAGTGCAAGAGAATAAAAAAGTACCCTTGTATGTCTATGTCTCAGCTGAAAAACCACGTGATGCCCAGGTCGGTATTGGTTATGGCACCGATACAGGTACTCGAGCGACCGCTAAAATAGACTACAATCTCATCAACCGTAAAGGCTATCAAGCTGGAGCAGAAACCGCCATATCACGGATTAATAAAAACGTCACTGTCTATGGCAGTCGTCCATGGAAACATCCGCTGAATGATAAGTTAGATGCCAGTTTGACGTATGAGGAAGAGGTGATTGACCAAGGAGAAGGGAACTTCGATTTGTCCACCAAGACGCTAAAAGCAGGATTGGCACGCAACATTCGTCGCGACAGTGGCTGGAATCGTAGCTACTCTGTGCGTTACCGATTAGATGAGCTGGAGACGGGTCTCGATGCAGCTGATTTAGAGGATCTTCCCGTACGTTTTACTTCCTCTAAACCCAAACAAAAAGCCCTATTATTCGGCTATGGTATCAGTAAAACAGACGTTGACAATGTGACCAATCCCACTCGTGGTATACGTCAATATTATGGTATTGAAGCTGGTACAGATAGCGCCTTTACTGATACTGATATGGCGATTGCTCGAGCTGGGGTCAGTGGTATTTATAGCTTTGGAGATTCTAATAAGCATCAGGTACTTGGGAGTTTAGATACCGGCTATCTTTGGGCGGATGATTTTTACGAAGTGCCTTATAAATTACGCTTTTTTGCGGGTGGTGATCAAAGTATTCGCGGTTATGATTATGAGAGTTTATCACCATTAGACAAGGGCTATCTAACGGGTGGGCAGATATTGGCTGTCGGTAGCGCTGAATATAACTATGAATTTATACCTGGTTTTCGTGGCGCGGTGTTTACGGATGTGGGTAACGCTTATGACAAAGACTTTAACGCTGACACTAAGGTCGGGGTTGGCGTTGGTATTCGCTGGGCATCACCTGTAGGTGTGGTACGTGTCGATGTCGCTGCTGGCGTGACAGAAGACAGTATTCCAGTTAGACTGCACTTCTTTATTGGCTCGCCTTTATAGGGTTTTAAGTATACTGCTAAAAGAAACAGCGCCAAAAAGATTGGTTATTAGTCAGCTGTGCCCATTAATTTTACCGATTACTGGTAATGATTTTTTTAACGTAATTGAGTGTCATGTTAACCAAAAAAACTCCGCCTAACCATCCATTGGATGAAGACCCTGCTCAAAGAGATGCCCGCGCGGTACGTCGTTGGTATCCGTTGTCTTTTGTGCTCAAGTTACTGGTATTGATACTCATCGTTTTGCTGATTATGTTTGCCATATTCTTTTATATGGCAGGAACAGAGTCAGGTACTAAATTTATCTTAGAAAAAATTGGCGCTGAGACGGGCATTGAGCTTAAATACGGTGAAGGCAATTTGCGTGATGGTATCTGGGTCAGTGATATTGACATTAAGGCGACCGAAGATCTACAAATACTGGTGGATAAAGCATATGTCAAAATAGGTTGGCGTGCGGTGTTTGCCAAAGAAGTGCATCTGCGTGATGCGGATATCCAACGTATAGAAATCATCAATAACAGTCCTCCAACAGGCGAGCCTTTTGACTATAAAACTCTGCAATTGCCCGTTAACTTGCGTTTTGATCGAGCCAAAATAAAGACCATCGTTTATAAACAAGTGACGAAAGAGCCTATTGTTGTTCATGATATTGCTGCTCGTGATCTAACGTGGGTAGAGAGTCAGGTGACGGTTGGCCGTGGTGATTTGCGTTATGCAGATATTGTCAAAGTTAGTGGCCTGAAAGGCGATATCGACCTGCAAGGTGATTATCCGCTTGATGCTTCCGCTATCGTTGAAGTCAGCGCCTTAGAAAAAGCCTATGTTGATCCCCTTAATATTACCGCAACTGGCAGTCTTAAGCGTACAGTAGGGAAAGTCCGTAGTCGTTACAATGAAGGTGATGTGCGGGGTGAATTCGTCGTACAAGGGTTGGATAAAAACGCACCGTTCCAAGCCAAGCTCCAGTGGAAGGATGTCCTCATTCCTTATGCCGAGGGTCAAAAAATTCATCTAAAAGAGGGCATGGCGACTGCAAGCGGTGTTATCTCTGAGATACGCTTGCGTATTAATACTGAACTGACTGCTAAAGACATCCCTTCAGGACACTATCAAGGCCGTGGCATCATTGCCAATAGCCAACTGCGCATAGATCGTCTAGACGCAGAGGTTCCTGCTGGACGTTTATCGCTGCAAGGTATTTTAGACTGGCAAGACAGCTTTGATGCCAAGGTGCGAGCAACAGGCAGTAATTTCGATGTGCGCCGTGCTATTCCTAATGATTATGCTGATTTTAAGGCTTATGCACCACAAAAGCTAAACGGCAAGCTGTCAATGCACTATCAACATCAGAATAGCGCGGGTAACTTACAAATTGATGCTGATTTGCGTCAGCGTGATGGCGAACACGTCAATGCCAATATCGTGCGTGGCAAGGTGTCACCTAAGTCTACACAAGCTGCGCCTTGGTATGTTGCTGCTAAGTGGCAAAACCTTATTCGCCGCAATGTGCCAGATATTGGTAACATTGATAGTCCGCGTGGACAGGCTGATGTCATCGTGCGTGGCTCGCGTCTGTCTGTCGATGCAACGGCGCTTATCAATGAGCTAAATGCCGCACCCAAAGGCAACTATGATGTGCGTGTCCGTAAAGCTGGCAACATCATTGACATCAACAGGCTTAATTACAAAGGTATTGTCGGTGACCTGTCAGGCATTGGTCAAATACAGCTGGCCACTCAGCAGCGACCTCTCACGTGGCAGATCGATGCGCGTACCAAGGGTTTATTGCCCAAACAGTATCGGAGCGATTTACCACTTGAACGCCTCACAGGACGTCTCAGTGCTAATGGTCGTCTGCTGAATATCACCAAAAATGGCGTTAAAGGTCAGCGTCATATTATTAGCTTAAAAAATACTGATCTGCAGGCAAAGCTTGATGCCACGCAAGACGGTCGTGATATTGGGATTGCGGGTGGCGGTGATGTTCGCGTGGATATCATCGGTGGTGAACTGTCGGTATTTGATGTGCGTTTTGATGGTCAGCTTAATACTGCTGATGTTCCTGATGGTCGGCTATCGATTGATGCGGCTGGTACACCAAAGCTCATTAACGTACGCAAGCTAAACTATTCGGGTGAGGCAGGTGCGGTCGCGGCGAAAGGTGTGATTGATCTACGTCAAAACATCGGTTGGACGGTAACGGGGCGCTTTCATAATTTCGACTTGGGTTATTTTTTACCGAACAATCCAGCCATTGTTACAGGTGACTTAAAGACCAGTGGCCAGTGGCAGCCTGCGCCCAACAATCGCCCAAATGCGCCTGGAAAGTTACAGCGTTTTGCGGTGGATTTCGATGGTGTGCTTGATGCCGAGCAGCTACCTGCAGGTAAGCTAATCATTGATGCGAGTGGTGATTCGCAGCTGATTCGTCTTAAGCGTTTTCGTCATGTGGGCGCAGCGGGTAGCATCGATGCCAAAGGGACTGTTGATGTGCGTCAAGGCATTGCATGGAATATCAGTGCGGTGATGGATCGTTTTAATTTAGGATATTTCCTAAAAGACACCCCAAGTATGATTACGGGTAATTTAAATACCGATGGTCGTTGGGGCAAAGCGCAGCAAATTATTAATCTAAAACAGATCAATCTAAATGGAACGCTAAAAGGCCAGCCGTTAAGTGCCAAAGGTAATTTGGCGGCCAAGCTAAATTTACCAGCAGATATGGCCAGTTATTTTCAGCGTTTAAAGGCTCAAGATGCTGAAGCACAGTATCAACAGGTGAATGCACTCATCGATAGCCTGAATGCTGATAATCTCGTGCTGCGCTGGGGAAGTAACTATCTGACGGCTAATGGCAATGCCAAGCAGCTGCAAGCCAAGGTTAATATCACTAGCCTTGATCAGCTTTCAGACAAGCTTGCGGGTCAAGTGACAGGTGGCGTGACTTTGTCACAGCCTGCACGGCAAGCATTGCCGACGATTTATATCGATCTGGTGGGCGAGCGTATTGCCTTGCCTGGGTTTATTCTGCGCCAAGGTCGAGTGCGTGGCAAGTTAGTAAACTTGGCCAACAGTCCCAGTCAGTTAATCATTAGCGCCGAAGGTTTAGAGGCAGGTGGGCAAAGCTTTAAAAGTGTTGATGCCTCTTTTAATGGTACCGAGCAATCTCATGTATTTGATCTTGAGGTGGCCAATAAGCAACTCGATATCTCAGCGCGGCTAAAAGGTGGCTTTAATCGTGATCAGCTCAGTTGGTCAGGTGTAATCGGTAAAGGCCGCGTAAAATCACAATATGCAACCTTAAATCAGCTACAGCCTGCGCAGTTGATTGTTAATCTACCAAAGCCGCAAAATAGCGGCACCAGTGATCTAAAAGTACAGCTAGCAGCGCATTGTTGGCAAGCAGCAGATCAAACTGGCAAGCTTTGTCTGCGTGAGAATCTGATCGCTTCTGCGGCCAGTGGACAAGTGGACATTGTCTTACAAAAGCTAGATACATCGTTGTTTTCAGTGTTTTTACCCAAAGATATCGACTGGCATGGCACCATCAATGGTAAGGCCATTGTGGGTTGGCAACGTGGTCGTCCACCTACTATCAATACCACCTTGTATTCAGATAACGGTAAAATTGGTCTGATTCAAGAAGGGGATATGGCACCTGTCACTTTCCCATATGAGCGCGTGTCTTTGATTGCATTATCTGTCCCTGAAGGTTTGAAACTACGTGCAGACATCAATACTGGACGCGGTGCTCGAGGCTATGCAGAAGTCATCGTCGATCCGTATAAAACTCCTAAGCCAATATCAGGCGCTTTGGTATTGAACGAGCTCAATCTCGCTGTTTTCAAACCTTTCTTCCCAGGTATGCGTGCGCTTGAAGGCAACATCACCATGGCAGGAGGGCTTGGTGGTACGCTTGAGAAGCCGCAGTTTTATGGTGATGTAAAGCTTG
>JARIEH010000236.1 GCA_029256865.1 Psychrobacter sp. | reverse complement strand
ACTAAAGCGATCGTGGCTGCCATTGAGTCTGGGGTTGCACAAGCCTGTGTACCAAGCCTGCCTTGGTCCATTGTGGGTCAAGCGATGAAACGTTTACCGCTCAATATCGTCAATAAAATCAGCTAATCAGTTCGCCAATGCTTATTTATAAAGCAAAAACCCCTCTACATTTTGTGTAGAGGGGTTTTTTATGACAACTTATATACTATGTATTTAGGCCATTTATCATTTATATACTATATAGTTTAGCCATGTTCAGCCCTGTGCTTTTCACGTAGCTTTTGACGTAGAACCTTGCCAATATTGCTCTTTGGAAGTTCATTCACAAACTCAATATAGCGTGGGCACTTATAACCCGTTAGGTTGTCTAGAGCAAAATATCTAATCACACCTTCGGTGACATTGCTGTCTGCTGGTACGATATAAATCTTAACGGCCTCACCTTGGCGTTCATCTGGAATTCCGATGACCGCACAGTCAATCACAGCCTCACAGCTGAGCATTACTGACTCAACTTCATTTGGAAAAACATTAAAACCTGAGACTAAGATCATATCTTTTTTACGATCTAGCAAAGTGAAATAGCCTTTTTCGTCCATACTGACGATGTCACCCGTACGAAAGTAACCATCTTCAGTGAAGCTGTCATTATTATCATGGTTAAAATAACCAGAGGTGACATTAGGACCTTTGATGCACATTTCACCTGCTTGATGGATATCGACACGTTCATTATTTTCATTGAGGACGATAATATCGACACTAGGACCTGGCACCCCGATTGTGCCATTAAACTTACGATCTGTGACGATGTTTGCTGTGCCTACAGCGACCCCTTCAGTCATACCCCAACCTTCAATCATTGCACAGCCTGTGACCTCTAGCCAACGTGCCGCAGTTTTTTCAGTGGCTGCCATGCCACCTGCTTGTGAGATACGCAAAGCGCTAAAGTCTAACTGTTCAAACTTTGGATGGTCAAGTAGTCCCTTAAATAGCGTGTTGACTGCAGGAAATATGTGGAAAGGTTGTTTCGATAAAGTTTTGATAAGTTCGGGGATGTCACGTGGGTTCGGCACTAAGATAAAGGTGTAGCCTGAACGCATGCCAAGCAAACTCAGCATAAAAGCAAAAATATGGTATAGCGGTAAAGCCATGACCATATTGATATACACCTCATTAATCTCTGAGGTGACCGGGCGATACCAAGCTTCTGACTGTAAAGCGGCTGCAACAATATTGCGCTGAGTCAATACAGCGCCTTTTGATAAACCTGTGGTGCCGCCAGTGTATTGTAAAATGGCTTTTTGTTCTAATTGCATTTCTGGCGCTGCAAAGGGCAGATTCTTACCCGCTTTGAGCACATCAGGAAACTTGGTCACTTTATATTTAGGATCGTTCAGAGCATATTTGGGCACCAATCGTTTCACTTGGCGAATAACAGTATTCACTAACAGGCCTTTGAGACCCATCATATCCCCCATTTTTGATAGGATGATATGCTTGATAGCGGTCTCGCCTACTACTTGTTCAAGGGCTTGAGCAAAGTTATCAACGATGAATATAACTTTAGCACCAGAGTCATTTAGCTGATGGCGCAGCTCACGACCAGTATATAAAGGATTGATAGGGGTACAGATGAAACCTGCACGCAGAATACCGATCATAATAGGTAAATACTGCGGTACGTTTGGCATCATGAGCGCCACGATACTGCCTTTAGCCAATCCTTGTCCTTGTAGCCAAGCAGCAACTGCGAGTGATGCTTTATCAATATCGTCATAAGTATGAATCGTACCCATACAGATACTCATAGGATGAAAGCGAAAGCGCTCAAAGGACTCTTCATAGAGCTTTATTAAGTTACCATATTGATCTGGATCAATCGTTTTTGGTACATTTGAAGGATAGTGATCTAGCCAGGGTTTCTTCACTGTCATTGCCAGCGTCCTCAAGTTTTAGTTATAGGGCGTATTAAGGAGATAACTCTATTGATATATAGGAGGGATCAGTACCGATACGAGCAACGTATGGTGAATTGTAATCAAGTCCTACATAAGAGTAACAAAGATGTAATTTCTGCTCATACTAGCATGACAAAGCTGGCTTAGACATAAAAGAGAGGTAAATAAATTGACGGATAAGTCAAAATATATTCGATTAGCGGTACTTAAGGTACGATGAACTGCTTATTTTTGTTAAAAAATCGTTTATAAATAAGGAGTGAGCTTATTGTGCAGCCAAGCGTACTGCTGACACATATCAAAAACATGGTAACAATCTGATAGCGTACAGCTTGGGTAGGGTCTGCACCAGCGAGTATTTGACCAGTCATCATACCAGGTAGGCTGACAATACCAACGACCAACATGGAGTTAAGCGTCGGTGTCATACCATTGATGATAGCAGCACGTATCTGCTCGTGTACCGCTTCGAATGGGCGGGCGGATAGGCTTAGCATCATCTCAATACGTGGCTGCTGCTCATGAAAGGCCTCGATAAGTTGGTTGCTGGTCAAAGA
>JARIEH010000132.1 GCA_029256865.1 Psychrobacter sp. | reverse complement strand
AGCTGACTGTCGGTTAATACCTTCAGATGCTTTTTATGTAAAATAAGCTGCTGCCAGCTCAAGTTAGACCGTGATAATGGCACACTAGAATCCTGATAGATGAGTACTCCTGGAGTGATACCTACCGCCTTATGCAATGCATGCCAGCCTTTTCTACCTAAATAGATGGCCGTCATGGTGGTAGCCACTACCCCAACACCCAATATGATACTCATGTCCCTTTATTCCTTATCTCATACCAATGTCTTAGCTACTTACTAATAATTACTTTTAAGATTGGTTTTTATCAGCGGTCTCTCTATCGCTAGGATCTATACGGGTGGTCTCTAGTATCTGCACCTGAGATTCAGGGTTATCAAAACGCTGCTGCAAATATCGGTTGGTCACCAGTAGTTTTTGCCCATCTTGATGATAGGAGGCATCAAGTAAATCATCAAACTGAGTATTAATCGTTCTGAGTATCTCTAGCAGAGCCTCTTTACCAGTGACATCAGAATGCTTAATTTTGGTATTGTCCGCACGTGCACCATCCAAATCATGCAGACGGCGATAGTCAGCCACTGCTTGTGGAATATGCTTATCCATCAAGTTTTGAATCATAATATAAGTTTCACTGACGGTATCGGTATTATCAATTTTTCCATCATTATTGGTATCACCATAAATGGCTCTTAGCTTTTCGCCTTTTTGGTTAATCTGGGCAAGCGCGGTTTTGACTTCAACTGGCAAGCTTTTTTCAGGGATATAGCCCAGTTGTGGCATCGCTTCATAGGCGAGCATTTTGGGTGCAGTGACTTTTTTGATACCACGATAGCCCAGATATAACCCAGCTGCTGGTAACACGCCATATAAAATAAACATCACTAACATCGCAGTTGCTTGCGTCATTACTCCATCCTTTTATTTGATAAATTTATTATTGTTATTATTGGCACTGTTAATATTAAACAAAAAAATAAGGCTCTATGAAAGCCTTATATTGTTATGTATTGACCCGATTGTGTTGGATGATAATAAATTAGATCAAAAACTAATTCTTAGTACGGCTCTTCACATAACGATGGGTCGACGCAAGTTTATTCATAACCGTTTGATGTAACTCATCAAGCAACTCATCCAACTCATAATCAATCTCTAAAAACAGATCGGTGAGCATATCACCTGCTGTCATATTGCCTTGTACCATATTGTTCTTGGTGCGATGTGGACTAAAGCGCTGTAGCTGTTCGTAATGATGTAATGCTTCTGGAATGCTTTCTGACACCAGCTTATCAATGACAAACTGGCGCTCATTATGCTGTTGCTGTTGTTGCTCGTTGAGCTCACCGCTCCAGTCACGGTAGCGTTTTAGCTTACCATTAATTCGGTCAAGAATAGCCACTGCTTCAATAGGCATGGCGTTTAGGGTAGCCTCATCGACCACATCAACAAGTTCAGTCATAATCGGACAGCGTCCATGTTTAAAATACCATAAAGTATCAGGATCAAAAGGAGGACGATTGGTCGGGCGCATCTGCGCTCGATTGGATAAATAACGATCAGTCAGCGGCGTTGGCGAATGAACGTCATTCACTCGCGCCAAAGCATCACAGATACGTTCAGCACGCTCAGGAGGTTTCAGTACAGAGCTCTCCCCACTTTCTAAATTCTTCTCTGAATCGCGCTCATTGGGATAACGGTTGCCACCAGCTTTTGTATCACGGCTGACGGCCAGTTGCTGAGTGCTTTTGGCCGCTTGCGTTGGCTGATCATCTTGAGCTTGCCCAAATGACTGTAGCATTCTTGTCAAACTTACGACCATGACTTACGCTGCTCCTCACCCATCGCTCTCATATCGTTCTCGTATTGCATACCCTTATTCAATAGCGTATCTTAACAGCTTTTTGCGACTCTGCCAGTACGCAAAATGTCACCATTACCTCTCTATAAAATCATAAGCACAATATTATGAATGCTCCCGATTATATTTCTGGCTTCTTACTTGGGCTATCCTTAATTATCGCGATTGGCTCACAAAATGCCTTTGTACTCAAACAAGGTCTTAGACGCGAACACATATTCTTTATTTGTTTATTCTGTGCGGTCAGCGATGCATTTTTGATCTCTGCTGGCGTTGCTGGCTTTGGTGCAGTGACGGCACAATATCCACAAGTTATCGATATTGCTAAGTTCGCGGGCATAGTATTTTTACTCGGCTATGGATTACAAAGCCTATATGCCAGCGTGCGTTTATCTCATGCTCTTACTATTGATGGGCAAACCGTGACCAGCTTAAAAAAAGCACTATTATTATGTTTTGGCTTTACTTGGCTTAATCCTCATGTCTATCTAGATACATTGGTGCTCGTCGGCATGGTTTCAACTGGTGCCAGTAGTAAGTTAGCATTTGCAATCGGTGCGGTCAGTGCTTCATTCTTTTTCTTTTTTGCGCTTGGCTACGGCGCGCGCCTGCTCAGACCGCTATTTGCTAAACCAAAAGCTTGGAACATATTGGACGCTTTAGTAGGCATATTAATGCTGTATTTGGCTTGGCATTTATATAGAAGTTAAAAACAGCTATCACAACTGTAAGTTGCCATGAGAAAAGATTGAGCGTTAAAAACAAAAAAACCAAATACGCTATGACACGTATTTGGTTTTCTTATTCATCTTATCTAACATTTAAGATACTTTTTTACGCTTTTTTGGTTTCACAAACGTTAAGTTTAAAAAATGCTCTAATGAGTCATCAAGGATATCCAACCAAGGCTCTGGAAGCTCAGGCGCTAAAGTGCCCGTCAAAGTAGAACGATACGCCTTTTCTCTAAAGCGCATGATATCTTCAGCTTTATCTTTTTGCCATTGTTTCAAGATCTCACCCTGCTCTTCCACAGCAAACTCTGGGTAATCTGTGCCACTGGTGAGATCACGGATATAAGCCGCTTGAAAATCAATAGAATCATCGACTGTCACGCACTTAGCATAAGTTGCCAACCATTCTTGCTCGTCTTTTTCACGGGTCGCTAGATTTGGCAATTCAATATCACCCATGATCACATCACGTGCATACCACGCTTGCGCATCAAACATGTTAAAGGTGAAGTATTGGTCTTGCATACCTAAATAGATCAATTTCGGATTCGGCTGCCAGAAAATACCTTTATACAGATTAGCTGGATACAAGCAGTTGTGCGTTTGCAGGCGCAACTCATCAGGCATGAACGGGAAGTGGAACAAGTAACCCGTACACATGATGATGGCATCAAAGCTTTGGCTAGTACCGTCGGCAAAATGTGCCACGTCATCTTCAAAATGCGTCACTAACGGCACTTCTTTAATTCCAGCTGGCCAATCATAACCAAGAGGTTTACTACGATAACTGATGGTCACAGATTTAGTGCCATACTTATAGCACTGTGTACCGATATCTTCGGCAGAATAGCTACTACCGACCAGTAGAATATCTTCGTCTTTAAACTCTAACGCATCACGGAAATCATGCGCGTGCAGGATACGACCTGGGAAGGCTTCTAAACCTTCGAAGTAAGGCATATTTGGTGTGGAGAAATGACCAGTCGCTACCACGACATAATCAAACTCTTCTACTTCTTGCTCACCGCTTTTATGGTTCATCACCGTCACGGTAAATTTTTGCGTCTCATCATCAAATGACACCCAACGTACTGGGCATTCAAAGCGGATATATTTTTGAATATCTTGCTTATCGATACGACCCATGATGTAATCTTTTAGGACTTCACGTGGCGGATACGATGGGATAGGTTCGCCAAAATGCTCATCGAACGAATAATCGGCAAACTCTAAGCACTCTTTAGGACCATTCGACCATAAATAACGGTACATACTACCGTGGACAGGTTCACCATTTCTATCTAAACCTGTGCGCCAACTATAGTTCCACATACCACCAATGGCATTTTGTTTTTCATAACATATTATTTCAGGTAAATCCTTTACCCCAGCTAAACGAGCCGCTTCAAAGGCACGTAACTGTGCCAAACCGCTTGGACCTGCACCTAAAATAGCAATTCTTTTATTACTCAAGATTGACTCCTATACAGAATAATATATATCTATTATAACATATTTCTATCAATGACATTTAAACGTCCTGGTTCTTGGTTATTGATAGCGTGCTCAAAGCGAGTAATACATATGCTGCAAAGGTTATCAAAGCAAACACTTCATAGCTTTATCTTAAGCTACTTTTTGTTCTAGGGAAGCAGACAGTTAATTTTTAAAACTCATCGCATCAGTACAGGTCAAGTAATAAAAAGAGAAACAAGAGGTTATGAATAACGTGTAAAAAATTATACCAAGTTAGGAAAAAGTGTACGCAGACCACTAACAATAATTTCAATAGAAACGGCGGCCAGTAACATACCCATGATTCGACTCATAATATTGAGCCCTGTGTCACCAAGCACACGGCTAATACGACCTGCTGCCATTAATGCTAGGTAACAGAACAGACTGATCAATAGACCTGCAATAATGACCGCAGAGACCCGCAATATCCCTGAGACTTGCGAAGAATAGATAATAACCGTTGAGATGCCACCAGGACCAATCATCATGGGAATAGCCAATGGCACCACTGCTGATGCTGTGGTTGGGGGGGAGCTCTGTACATGATCAACATCGAAGTTTTCTTGATCAGGCTTAACTGGGTTACCGTCACCATTCATCATATTAAGCGCAATCAAAAACACCAGTATGCCCCCTGCCAGCTGAAACGAGCCAATAGAAATACCCAGTGCTTTTAGAAGCACCTCACCTGCTACCGTAAAGAAGCTGATGGTAATAAAAATAGTCAGGCAGGCAACACGTGCCACTTTACGTCGGTCAATCATCGAATAGCCGCGCGTCAAGTCTAAAAATAGCGTCAAAGCACTAAATGGATTGATCAATACCACAAAGGCCAAGATGATTTTAATAATTTCAGTATCCACTGAGCGCTCGCTTGTTCATCGGTAAAAATACAGCAAAAAATAAGGCCATCGTGCAAATGCAACAATGACCCAGTAGGCGATTAACCACCGTATTGTAGCATAGGCAGATATGCTAATAAAATCATTAACTTCGAATGATTTTACCTCAAGAAAACACCCACTTAAAAACAGTGTTTAGCATTCTTAAAAGACTACTGTCTATCAGTTTTTTAATGAATTCTTATGCCATACTAAGCACTAAAATCAAGACCAATATCTAAAGCAGTGGTGCTATGAGTCAGATAACCCATGGCAATAAAATCAACACCCGTCTCTGCCACTGCTCGCACGCTTTCAGGAGTGATACCACCAGAAGCTTCCGTCTTTGCTCGTCCTTGACACATGATGACCGCTTGTCGGAGCAGTTTGGGTGCCATATTATCCAATAACACAAGGTTTGCCCCTGCATCTAAAGCCAGTTCCAGTTGCGCTAAGGTATCGACCTCGACTTCAACAGGCAGCAGATGGCCCGCAAAGTTTTGCGCTTGCTGAATGGCAGTGGTGATATCACCAGCGATAGCAATATGGTTGTCTTTAATCAAAATTGCATCATCTAATCCTAGTCGATGGTTACGTCCACCGCCGCAGCGTACGGCATATTTCTGTAGCGTACGTAATCCTGGAATGGTCTTACGTGTACAAGTGATCTGAGCTGGATACTCTGCGACACTATCGACGATCTGTCTGGTGGCAGTCGCGATGCCACTGAGATGGGTCATGAAGTTCAGTGCCGTGCGCTCTGCAGTGAGGAGGTGACGGGCATTGCCCAGCACTGTCGCCAGTACACTACCTGCCTCGACGGTTTCACCATCAGCCACTTGTGCGACAAACTCAATTTGCGCATCAATTAATTCAAAAGCCAAACGCGCCAAGTCTATACCGCATATCACTCCAGCTTGCCGTGCCCGAATCTGCAACTGTGCCTGCATCTCCGCTGGAATAGTCGCTTGCGAAGTCACATCACCGCGTCTCCCTAAGTCTTCTGCCAATGCCGCCTCGACCAAGGGCTTGAGTAATACTTGATCTAATTTTGGCTCTGATGTTGACTGTGCTTTAAACGTCATATCCACCTCTAGTTTGGATTGCTATTAATAGTATTTATTTAGACTCAAAATGAGCATAAATATAACGTAAAGTTGGCACGCTCGCAACATAAAGTGCCAGCTTTATTGCTTAAAGAGGGTTTTATAAAAGTGAAATAGCGTAGAAGTGGATACTTTATGTAAGCTTATTGTGCTTACTTGCCGCTACTTGCGTTTGGGTAGTTTACTGTCCATCAGTAAGCTTTGTAATTCGATATCGTGACGGAAGCGATAGAGTTTGGCTGGCCGGCCACGCTGGGCGATACTACTCTCACCTGTCGACTGCACTAAGTTTTGTGAATCAAGCAAACGACGGAAGTTTTGCTTGTGTAGCCTTACGCCTGACAACGCTTCAATGCTTTGCTGTAACTGCAGCAAAGTAAAGACTTCTGGCATCAAGCCAAATATCAACGGGCGGTATTCTATCTTGGCGCGCAATCTAGAGATTGCAGTGGCAATCACGCGGCGATGATCATAATACATAGGGATTCCTATCATCTGAGTCCAATTGTCAGGCAGTTTACTAGGCTGATAACTGGGTGCTTCAGGGATAAGCCCTGCTTCATAGAGCATCTCATAGCGTAGGAGTACATGCTCTGCAACCCATTCACTGCTGTCATTTTTATTATCATGTGTTTCTAGATGATTTTCTAATAAACCATTCTTACTGTTATCGGTAAGCGTTTCAGCGGCTATCGTACTTTCACTTAAGCCCCAGCATAAGCGGATTCGTTGACGCCGTCGATGCTGCGAAACGGCGTCTTCAGCCGTATCTGCCCAAGCCAATAACTCAGGCACAATAAATGCCATGATGATATTTGGCATACCGTCTAAATGATTTTCCCATGGAAAGTAATCATACCAATCTCGCCATATGGCTTGGCTTGGCAGCTCTGGCACTTGCGCCTCTTGTACCAGTCCAAGATAGCTAACATACACCAGTGCATGACCCTCACTATTGCGGCGACTGGTATCCACAAAGGTATATAACTGTTCAAGGTAGCCGAGTGGTTGCTGAGTTTGCTCTTCCACCCACTGGCGCACCCCTGCTTGTAGTGAGCGATGTAAGGGCATCAATGGCCCATTGGGCAGCAGCTTGCCTTGGTCTACCGTCAAAACCCGCGCTGTATGATCGGTGATAGCAATCAATACCGCCACCACTTCTGTGGTACCACTACCCTGCTGATGCGCATGTGAATAAGACAACGTCATGACTGTTTATGAGTATCCTTATGTATAGATAAAATATTTAGAAAAACTCAGTATAGCGTGAATTAGGATTTATCGTAGAAACTGGATGTAATTATTATAACTAGGGCTGGATAAAAAAGTACGATGATGAGGACATGCCGCTTATATCTATAGACCTAAATGATAAACTGCAAAAAAATACTTGTTTTTATGCTCAAAATGAGCATAATTAAATACACTATTTTTGAACCACTCTATTTGTTCTATTTAACTCTCTCGACATGCGCACATTTATTATTGCTACCGCACAGGAGGCTTGCCCTAATGAAAATCTATCCTTATGACGCACCAACCCTAAGCACTGATAACCGCAGCAGCACTCAATTCAATATTGAATATGCTAAGGCGAAGATACCAGCCGAACTTCCTCGTGATAAGCGTCTCGCAGTAGAAGCCAATATCAAGCAACTATTGCAAGATCATAACGCTGTATTGGTTGCGCATTATTATGTGGATCCTTTTATCCAAGATTTGGCCTTGGCAACAGGTGGCTGCGTTGGGGATTCGTTAGAGATGGCACGCTTTGGACAAGCGCATAGTGCCCAAACCTTAGTGGTGGCAGGCGTACGCTTCATGGGCGAATCGGCGAAAATACTCAGTATGGAAAAAACGGTGCTAATGCCAGACCTAGAAGCAGAATGCTCGCTTGATTTGGGCTGCCCTGCCGATGAGTTTTCAGCTTTCTGTGATGCCCATCCTGAACGCACGGTGGTGGTCTATGCCAATACCAGCGCAGCGGTAAAAGCGCGCGCTGACTGGGTAGTGACCTCATCAGTGGGCATCGACATCATCCGTCATCTGCACGCCCAAGGCGAGCCTATTATCTGGGGACCAGATCGTCACCTAGGTAAATACATTGCACAAGAGACTGGCGCAGACATGCTGCTTTGGCAAGGATCGTGCTTGGTACACAATGAATTTAAAGCCACTGAACTGCTGCAGTTAAAAGAGGAGCATCCAGACGCTAAGGTCTTGGTACACCCTGAATCTCCTGATAATGTGGTGGCACTGGCTGATGTGGTTGGCTCAACAAGTAAGCTCTTAAAATCAACTTATGAGATGGATGCTGATACTTTTATCGTAGCGACTGACCTTGGGATATTACACGAAATGCAAAAACGCTCACCCCATAAGCGTTTCTTAGCCGCGCCGACTGCGGGTGAAAGTGCCAGCTGTAAAAGCTGTGCGTTTTGTCCATGGATGGCGATGAATGGCTTACAAGGGATTGAGCAATGCTTGACGCATCACAGCGGTGAAGTATTGATGACGCCAGAGTTGGCAGCGGCCGCAAAAAAACCACTACAACGCATGCTTGATTTTGCCGAATCACAAAAACAACGCATACAAGCCAGTGGCGATATCGTCAAAGACCGTGCCCTGTTTGCAAATGTGGGAGCGGCATAAGATGGTGGCGGCTTTCAGAGCTGGGATACCAAATGACTGCAACCATACCGTAGAGACAGACGTACTGATCATTGGTGCCGGATTGGCGGGGTTAACGACCGCGCTGGCACTGCCAAAGTCGCTGCGCATTACGGTATTAAGTAAAGCGGCATTGGAGGTTTGCTCAAGCCATTATGCTCAAGGCGGCATCGCAGCAAGTCTCGATAAAGACGATACGGTCAGTGAGCATGTCGCCGATACGCTGATCGCAGGCGCAGGGTTATGTGAGAGTGATAATACGACTGATATTCTCAGTGCAGGGCAACAAGCTGTGCAGTGGCTATGCGAGCAAGGCGTGCCCTTTACGCAGATTTCTCAGCAAGAAGCTTCCCAACCACAAATTCCTCAGCACAACACTAATGAGAAAATTTTTACGGCATTGCAGACCAACAACTTACATTTAACCAAAGAAGGCGGTCATGGCTGCCGACGGGTCGCCCACGCTGACGATGCGACTGGTCGCCATATCATGCAAGCCTTAACTATAAAAGTGCAGTCGTCGGCTAATATTACTGTCTTGCCCTACCATGAAGCGCTAAGCCTTTTAAAAGAGAACAGTCATAATGGATGCCAAGGAGCAATCGTTTTTGATCATCCTAACCAACGGCAGATTACTTTCCGTAGTCGCGCCGTTGTCTTAGCAAGCGGCGGCTTAGGACAACTGTTCAAGCGTGCCAGTGCCCCAAATGTCTGTGTCGGTGATGGGGTGATGATGGCGTGGCAAGCGGGTTGCCGTCTTGCAAACTTGGAGTTCATCCAGTTTCACCCGACAGGGTTAGCGTTGGACGCTAGCAGCTTTTTGATATCCGAAGCCCTACGCGGTGAAGGGGGACGCCTGTACTGTCCGCAGACAGGCAAGCGTTTTATGTTGGATATTGACGCACGGGCAGAGTTAGCACCAAGAGACATCGTCGCCCGCGCCATCGCTGAGCAAATTCATAATAACGGGCGTGGTTACGTGCATCTCGATGTCAGCCACTTGCCAGCCAAATTTTTACAAGAGCACTTTCCGCAGATTTATCAGACGCTACTAGACCTAGGAATAGATATCACCACCTCTCCGATTCCAGTCGCTCCTACTGCGCACTATAGCTGTGGCGGCGTGGTCACTTGCGCTAATGGCTTAACGGACATTTCAGGTCTCTATGCCGCTGGTGAGGTTGCTTATACTGGTCTGCATGGCGCTAACCGTTTAGCAAGCAACTCACTATTAGAATGTGTGGTGGTTGGGCGTAATATTGCCAACGACTTGCCGCGTTATTTGGCAGCAATAGAAAAGCTAGATGAAACGTTGAATAATGAGAATCTAAAACCTTCTACTAATGATATTTGGTTACGGCCGACCCTTAACAATACTCAAACTATTGCCTTATCTTCCACTACTCTGCCTTCATTTGACGCTTATCAATATCACAACCTGACAAGTGATTTAATTCTTAATACCGAGGTTGCTGAAATAATCGCAGAGCTAAAAGCGTTGATGACCTCCCATATGGGCATTACACGTGAGGCTGAGCAATTAGAGCAAGCACTAAGGCAAATTCAAGCGTGGCAGCAAAGGCTTGCTTATTCTACATTCAATTATTCCGTTATAAGGAGTGAAGACATCCCTGTCAACCTCAATGAGCTGGTCGAGTTTCAGTTGGCGAGACAATTGCAATTGGCCACCTTAGTGATTCAATCTGCTTATCAGCGTCAGGAAAGTCGTGGCGGACATTGTCGCAAGGATTATCCCCAGTTAGCGGTGTCGCCTAAAACAAGTGTGATTGAGCCTTTAACCATAAAAAGTATTAAGCTAAAAAATAGGGCTCGACACACGATAGCAGAACATCGTAAAAAAAATGTAGAGGCAGCCAGCTAAACCACTAATGATAGAAGCCTGTCTTCATACTAAATTTGCAGGGCTATTCCAGCTTTTAAGCTCTAATATGATACAATCGCCAGCTTGTTAAAAACTGACGAGTCTGCCGACCATGGAAAGCCTAGTTACCCTTGTTTTGGTATTAATGCCAATGTTTATTGGCTTTGCCATCCCTTCTAATCCCAAAATGACGGCCTTTGCTGATAAAGGGCTGTCTTACTTGGTTTTCATCATCTTAACTCTTATTGGGATCGAGTTGTCACAAGTAGAAGGTTTGGGCAGTCAGATAGGCGAGATTGCGCTTTACGTCACCATATTATCGATACTAACGATTGGCAGCGGCTTATTTGCTTTGATGCTGTTTGACCGTCTGCGTCCGTGGCATGCCAAAAAACCCAGTGTAAAATCTAAAGAGCATCGGGTTAGTATTCGCGGCAGCTTGGCACAGGTATTTTGTGTGGTGATTGGAATGGTGATCGGTTATTTCTTGCCAGCAGGCTACCTGCCACCTGAAAATACCATGACGGCATTGCTGATGATCTTGATTCTATTGGTCGGCATTGGTCTCAAAGGCTCAGGCATCACTTTAAAAGAGGTACTACTGAATCAACGTGGTGTAGAGATGAGTATTATCTTCACCTTAGCCGTACTGGTTGGCGGGCTGATCTTTGCGCTGATATTTACCGATGTGTCATGGACAAAAGGCTTAGCACTGGCATCAGGGTTTGGTTGGTATTCATTATCAGCAATTATCATGACTGATGCCTATGGCGCTGTTTGGGGCAGTGTGGCACTCTTTAATGACTTGATTCGCGAGTTCTTTGCGCTGATATTTATACC
>JARIEH010000323.1 GCA_029256865.1 Psychrobacter sp. | reverse complement strand
GTAGCAACTGACCCTAGCATGACAACTAACGGTATCAATGCTGGCGGCAAAGTCATAACAAACGTTGCTGATGGTAGACAGTTAAACGATGCAGTTAACTATGGTCAACTAAGTGATCTTGATAGACGTATTAGTAGTAATATCAATGACTTGGGTTATAAGATTAGGGAAGTCGAGGATGATGCCAATGCGGGTATTTCAGCAGCAATGGCGATGTCTTCACTACCACAAGCTTATATTCCAGGTAAATCAATGATAGGTGGCGGTATAGCGACATATAACGGTGAAAGTGCAGTGGCTGTTGGTGTTTCGAGAGTCTCAGACAACGGCCGTTGGGTAATGAAGATAAATGGTACAGCAGATACTCAAGGTAATGCTGGCGGAGCTATCGGGGCAGGTTTCCACTTTTAATCCAATCAACAGCATGATGACAGCGTCTGTGCTCATATAGACAGGCTCTGTCAGATCACTTATAAAATATTAAGGAATAAAAAATGAAAGTATCTATATATCGCCATGGATTACTAGCTACCACTCTACTATTGGCTGCCACAGGTTGCACTTGGCATATGAGTCCCGGTGCTCAGCATGGATCTGTCAATCCAGAAGAAGTGGTATTTCCTGATCAAAACTCAGCATGGCAAAAAGCTGGAAAAATCGTTGAGAAAAAGGATATTGCTAGAATTAACGTTGGCTCTACTAAAGAAGATATTTATCAAATCATTGGCGCACCGCATTTCCAAGAAGGGTTTAACGCCCGTGAATGGGATTATATTCTCAAGTTTTATGATGACAATAATAATATGGAAACTTGCCTTTATAAAATCATCTTTGATAACGGTTATGAAGGAAAACTCCGTGGCGATAGCTTCCAAGCGACTGAGTTTTATTGGCAGCCAGCATCATGCGGTAAGTATGCCAAAAATTAAGCACTGATTTAGTAGTGATCTATAGTTAAGAGTGATGAGTTTGAATTTAAAAAAAGATCGAGATATTATATGGCTCGATCTTTTTACGATGATGCATCGCACTACTGCTTTAGCCTATATATGCCTTCAAAATGACTGTCCTAATTACCTGAATAATAAGTGACTCTGTCATTACGTAAGAACCCAGCCAATCCTAAGCCGTATCTCTCAGCGACACGTACTGCCGTACTAGTAGGGGCAGACATACCCACCAACCAAGGTATGCGACCACGAATGGATTTTTGTACCAGCTCGATAGAGAGGCGTGAAGTCATCACCACACATTTGACATCTGTTTTGTGTCGCAGTTGCCAGCCGATAAGCTTATCGAGCGCGTTATGGCGTCCTACATCTTCAAATAAATATAACTGTTGATGATGCATCGTGGCGGCAGCGTGCACGGCACCTGTTAATTGGTGCGTATGCTGCATGACATCGACTTGTTGCCGTATTGCTAATAGATAATTAAGACTTGGAATGTGTGCTTTTACCTGCTGTATGTCCTGACGATAAGCACTCAAATCTGGCAGTGCCTGTGTCAGTCCAGTGATACCACACATGCCGCAACCTGTACGCCCTGCTAGCTGACGTCTTTGTGCTTGAATACGTTGATGACAGCGTTGGTTTAGTGTTAATTCCACTACATAAATATCATAGTCTTGTAGATGCGCGAAGCTTCGTTCAAGTGCTACTGAGTCAAGGCTGTCATTCATTGAGTCTTGAGCAAAGGAGTGTTGCGTAAACTGTTGATAGTTTGCGATATTGGTCAGCGGGGTCACTTCCCAGTCAAGTAGTTCATGATTATGCTGGATCAAACCTTCACTAAATAAGAATCCGACTGCCAAATACTCTAATTGGTGAGGACTGGCCATCAATACCGCGTAGTGTATACCATTAATAACGATAGCAACGGCAGCCTCCACTGCCAAACTGGCTTGCTTACATTCAATAGTGATCTGACCAGTACTATCATGATCGTACTTATCTGTTGCGTAATAATGCTTTTGCGCCACATGGTTGCGCGCAAGAGGCGTTACAGATGACTCTAGGGTCTCTGACGTCTTATCGATTAGAGTATTCACCAAGAATTGATCGCTATATGTTGCGTCATATTCAGTATCACTTTCAGCAATCATAATATCTCGCTGTATCATATGATTATTTGGATAGTTGTTGGCCTTATTTTTTGTGAATGGTCGTTATTCAATCATTGATACTTATTACATAGTATCTGCTACAGCAGCATTTGCCTCAACGCGTTGCAGAACAACGGTCGTCGATTTATATGCTGGTATGTGAGAGTCTGGCGCATGCGTGTCTAAATCAAATAAATCATTACATTCAGGATAGTACGCTGCAACCGCATTGGCGGCGATATCCATTTCAGTCAATACCAATGGCCCTAGCGTACGTGGCTGGGCTATGCTGTCTGTGTTATTTGAGCCATTTGTGGTTATTTGCCGTGATACCATCACTATATCACCGGCTTGCCAACCTAAGCGACTCATCTCATCTGGATGCATAAATAGGACATCACGGCGATTGGTTTGACGATAGCGATCTTGATAGCCAAAAATCATGGTATTAAATTGGTCATGGCTACGCACACTGGTCAATTGCCAAATCTTTTGCCCACTGTCTTGCATACCATCAGAATTACGGTCTTCTCTCGCATTCTTTATAAGGGCTGAGGTAGTGTCTGCCATTTGTGCTGCGACATAGGTAATAGGGTATTGTGGTACTTCAAACTGGGCTTTACCACTGTCGGTATTCCATACGCGATGGCGCGCTGGATGGTATAAATGAAAACCACGCTCAGTCGCACGAATACGCTTATTAAAGTTCTCAAATCCATCAATTGCTTGGGCGATATAATCACGAATAACATCGAAGTCCTCGCTCATCGCTTGCCAAGGAATGGATGAATCAGCACCAAGCACGTGAGTGGCAATATCTGCCACTATTTGTGCTTCAGACTTCAACGTATCGCTGACGGGTTTAAGATTGCCTTGAGTAGGTACAATCTGACACATAGAATCTTCGATGGTCGCAAACTGCTCGCCTTTGGCCGTCACTATGCGTTCGGTACGACCTAAACAAGGTAAGATGAGATTATTGGCACCTGGATATAGCATGGTCTCATTGAGCTTAGTGCCCACAAAGATATTGAGCTGAGTCGTGGTCAGGGCTTGCTGAATGGCAGAGGTATCCGGTGCGGCAACCGCGTAATTACCCCCCATACCCATAAACACTTTAAGCTTCCCAGCAATCAATGCCTTCGCACCAGAGACCACATCAAAGCCGTCTTCTTGCGGCATTGGACGCTTAAAAACGTGCTCAAGGCTGTCGAGTAGCTTTTGCGCTGGACGCTCATGGATACCCATGGTACGGTCGCCTTGCACATTAGAGTGCCCACGAACGGGAGATGCGCCTGCACCATCTATACCAATCATACCCATCAATAAGAGTAGGTTGGTAATCATCGCTACGTTGTCATCGCCTTGCACATGCTGGGTAATGCCCATACCCCATGTGCAAATGGTTGCAGGACTCGCCGCTAACAATTTTGCAATATTAATGATTTCCTGTTTACTGATACCAGAACCGCGCTCCACATCTGGCCATGATTGTTGACGCAGCCAGGCATCGAGCGCCTCATATCCTGAGGTATGCTCATGGATAAAGTCTTGATTGATCTTATCGTTTTTAGTCAGCCACTTGGCAATACCCGTTAAGAGTGCGGTATCGCCGCCGATTTGAATTTGAATGACCTCATCGACCATGTCATCACTTTGAGCTGCTGCCATATGGGTGGGCTTTTGTGGATTTCTAAATTTACTCAAGCCTTGTTCGCGCATGGGGTTTATTGAGAGGATTCGACAGCCTTGGTCGTGAGCATGAGCGAGCATCTCTAGCATGCGTGGGTGATTGGTCGCAGGGTTTTGCCCAAACATTAATATCAGTTTCGCCTGCTCAAAATCCTCTAATTTTACGGTCGCTTTGCCAATACCCAACTGTTTACCAAGCATCACTGAAGTAGGTTCATGACACATATTCGAGCAATCTGGCAAGTTATTGGTGCCAAAACAGCGCACAAAAAGCTGATACATGAAGGCGGGCTCGTTGGTGACACGGCCTGAGGTATAAAATAGTGCTTCGTCTGGTGAATCAAGCTGTCCTAACTGCTCAGCGATGCGCTTATAAGCCGCTTTCCAAGAAATCGGCACATATCGATCTTGGGTCGCATCATAATAGACTGGCTCTGACAGGCGGCCACTATGTTCAAGCTCATAACCCGACCAACCTTGCAGCTCGGTGACAGTGTGCCGTGCAAAAAACTGAGCATCTGTCTTTTTTGACATGGTCTCACTGGCGATGACTTTGATGCCGTTTTCGCAGACATCAATGGCTTTATGTGATTTGTGATCGGGCCAAGCGCAGCCTGGACAATCAAACCCGCCTTTGGGTTGGTTACTTTTGAGTATACTTAAGCTCCCACGCAAGAAAGTCTGATAGTCCATTAGTTTGCGGGTAGAGGAAATCAGCGCAGGCCAACCAGCAGCAGGGTGAGAGTAGACAGGAATTTTGCGCATGGCAGACCTCATGATTAAATGGCGATAGATAAGCGTTGTAT
>JARIEH010000020.1 GCA_029256865.1 Psychrobacter sp. | reverse complement strand
TCGTGACGTCTTATTGTTCGTTGATAATATTTATCGTTATACGCTTGCCGGTACTGAAGTATCAGCATTGCTAGGACGTATGCCATCAGCCGTTGGTTATCAGCCAACACTGGCTGAAGAGATGGGTCTACTGCAAGAGCGTATTACTTCAACGCAATCAGGTTCAATCACTTCAGTACAAGCCGTATACGTACCTGCGGATGACTTGACGGATCCATCACCTGCAACGACGTTTGCTCACTTGGATGCGACTGTTGTACTAAGCCGTGATATCGCTTCACAGGGTATCTATCCTGCGGTTGATCCACTAGACTCAACCTCACGTCAGCTTGATCCATTAGTGATTGGCGAAGAGCATTACAACGTCGCTCGTGGCGTGCAAGAAGTATTGCAGCGTTATAAAGAGCTGAAAGACATCATCGCGATTTTGGGTATGGATGAGTTATCAGAAGAAGATAAACTGGTTGTTTATCGTGCGCGTAAGATTCAGCGCTTCTTATCACAGCCATTCCACGTTGCTGAAGTCTTTACTGGTGCACCTGGTAAATATGTGCCATTGCGCGATACCATTGCCAGCTTTAAAGCAATCATCGCTGGTGAGTATGATAACCTACCAGAGCAAGCCTTCTACATGGCTGGTGGCATCGACGAAGTCGTTGCTAAAGCAGAAAAAATGAAGTCTGCTTCGGCGTAAGCGAGAAAAGTAATCGTTAATTAGCAAATGGTTGAACCAATACGCTGTTTGCTAATTCGCATCGCAGTTTCGATTGTAAGGAGTTAGGGATGGCAACGTTTCAATGTCGCGTCGTAAGTGCCCGTGAAGAGTTGTATTCAGGGGAAATTAGCATGTTGATCGCTACGGGTACTGAAGGCGAAGTTGGTGTGCTAGCAGGTCACACACCGCTGATTACTTTGCTCAAACCTGGCGCGATGCGTGTGCAAACACCAGATGGTGAAGAAGAAGTCATCTACGTATCAGGTGGTGTGCTTGAAATACAACCGAAGATGGTGACAGTACTAGCAGATACTGCGGTACGTGCGCACAATCTAGATGAAAGTAAAATCGTTGAAGCACGCAAGAAAGCAGAACAAATGCTAGTGAATCAATCTGATACAGTTCAGACTAATGCCGCCTTAGCATCATTAGCTGAGTCAGTAGCACAGCTACAAACCATTCGTAAATACAAAAACCGTGCTTAACTTTAATGAGAAGACCATAATTTAAAATTTAAGTATCGGTAGTCGAAAGATCAAAAGAAACAGTCCAAGATGGGCTGTTTTTTTTGCTAAATAAAAAGCCTTAATTTCAGAGGTTAGTGCTGTATAACTGCTGCATTATGGCCAAAAAAGTGGATCTTTAATTGGTGAATTGGCAGTCCTTAAAACTGAATAATAAATCCGAGTGAAAATCATTAGCAGTAATTGATATATTTGGTTATATTAAAGCCACTAATGAGAAAGGGCACATGGTTCTTGGATATAAATTAAAGGATTATTTGAAGTTGTTTATAGGTTTTGTTAACGACAATAAGCTATAGTATAGGTATATGACTGTTTGATAGTATACTGTGTTACCAACTTTGCACCATCCATATGAACATCCATTGTTCCATTTTATTGTGCTATCAACTTCCCTGCTATTAATTTTTACATTAGAGGATATAACAATGACAGAAGAAGACAACACCCCGCGAATTTTAATTGTTGAAGATGACGAGCGTCTGGCCATGTTGACCCAAGATTATTTGGTCAAAAATGGTTTGGAAGTGGCGATTGAAACTGACGGTAATCGTGCTATTCGTCGTATCGTGAATGAACAGCCAGATTTAGTGGTGCTTGATGTCATGCTTCCTGGTAGTGATGGTCTCACTGTGTGCCGTGAGGTGCGCCCGCACTATCAAAATCCAATCTTGATGCTGACTGCCCGTACAGAAGATATGGATCAGGTCCTGGGACTTGAGATGGGCGCTGATGATTATGTCGCCAAACCCGCGCAGCCGCGCGTGTTGCTTGCGCGTATTCGTGCGTTATTACGCCGTTCAGAAAACGCACCATCAGAAGATGTCCCTCAGCGTTTAGAGTTTGGCGAGCTGATTATTGACAATGGTGGTCGTTCAGTCACGCTTAGTGATGAGTTGGTAGACTTTACCAGTGCTGAATATGACCTCTTGTGGTTGCTAGCGTCTAATGCCGGCCGTATCCTGTCACGCGAAGATATTTTTGAGCGTCTGCGTGGCATCGAGTATGACGGACAAGATCGCTCTATCGATGTGCGTATTTCGCGTATTCGTCCTAAAATCGGTGATGATCCAGAGAACCCAAAACGTATCAAAACCGTACGTAGTAAAGGCTATTTATTCGTCAAAGAAGGCAATTAAGTCTATTTACTCCGACGTAATAATGCTCTATTGTCAGTGTTACACTAAAAGCCAGCATGATGCTGGTTTTTTTGTGGCAAGATTTTAAGTTTTTAACCTTAAAAGAGAATTTATGTGGTTTAATTAAGCCATATATTTGGATGTTATATTTATAAAGAAGATTTATTATGTTTTTTAGCCCGTATTTTCTTTATAAAATAATGCCTTAAGTTGTCAATATGCCGCTTATTCTAGAGGCTGTATGAAATGTTTATCACGTCTAACATCAATAACAGCTATTATTTTTTATTTATCCAAGTTTGATACTATCCATAGCGTAGGATAAGGTCAGCAGTCATTACTTAAGAGTTTGGTCACGACGCCTATGTCATTAGTCTCTTCTTTAAAACACAGTATCTTTGTTCGAATTTATGCCGGGCTATTAATAGTCTGTTTGTGTGTGGCGTTATTTGCTCAGTTATTGATGGATACCATCAATAAAGAGCGCGTGCAATCCTATCGTGAAAATATGGCAACGGGTGCTTTTTATCTGGTTAGTGAAGGTGTGAGCCGTCAAGAAGACGCAACGCAGCGCGAATACTGGTTAACGGATGCCAGTAGTTTGTTTGGCTCCACTTTCAAAGTAGTACCCATTGATAAGGTGGATTTCAGCGCCAGTGAGCTGCGCCGTTTTGATAATGGCGAGACGGTAGTGCGCTATATTGGTCAAGATAGTTATGCTGACGTATATCATCGACTACCAGATGCTGAGAGTGTATTGACGGTTAGGATATCGCAAGTTACCGAGCAGCAAGTACGAGCGATGGCCGTATTCTTATTAGATGACTTATCTTATTATACGACCCTATCGGCCAAACGTGAACGCTTGGCAATGTTAGAAAAAAGGTTCTCATATCCACTTGAGCTAAAAGCCTCGAACACACTCAACTTAGATGATGATCAAATGATGCGGCTGCGCCGTGATGAAGTGGTTATTTTGCTGCAAGATAGTAGCAGTCAAAGTCAATCATCTATCAGTGTTGTTGTACCCTCTGAAATTAATGATATGGCAATCCTGATGGGGCCTGTACCGCTATTTAATTGGTTTCCATTGAATTTAATTGTCAGTATGATTTTAATCAGTATGTTTTTGATCAGTTTAGGCGTTTATGCCCTTATCTTTCCTTTGGAACGAAAATTGCAGCTGATTCAAGTGGGGGTCAATGAAGTCAGTCAAGGTAACCTTGATATTCAAGTACAAGTCATCGGCCAAGATGAGATAGCTCGCCTGTCAGCGACATTCAATGCGATGACCGAACATATTAAGCGACTTATTGAATCACAGCGTGAGTTGACACGTGCTGTCTCCCATGAATTGCGTACGCCAGTGGCTCGTATTCGCTTTGCAGTAGATATGCTGGCTGACACTGACGATGAAGACTCACGGTATATGCAGCGTGATTTTATTGATGAAGATATTGAAGCACTTAATGGATTGATTGATGAAATTTTGACATACGCTAAGCTTGAAGAGGGTTCTCCAAAGCTTGATCTAGAGCCAGTCAACCTAAAAGAGCTGGTTGAGCAAGTTGTCCGTGAAACCAAGGCGCTGGGTAAGTCTATAGAAGTGGTTGGGCAGCCGCCAAATGCTAAAGTCACTGCGATAGCCGATCGACGTTATCTACATCGCGTGATTCAAAACCTTGCTGGTAATGCGCTACGCTATGCAGAGACTACTATCATCATTAGTGCTGGGGTCAAAAAGGGCAATGCATTTGTGAGTGTAGAAGACGATGGGCACGGTATTGCAGAGGAAGATAGAGAAAAGGTATTTGTGCCATTTTCACGTTTAGATGATAGTCGCACGCGCGCATCGGGTGGTTATGGGCTTGGTTTGTCCATTGTGTCGCGTATTGCCTTTTGGTTTAGTGGCAGTATGAAAGTGGATGAAAGTCCACAGCTTGGTGGCGCACGATTTGTCATGACTTGGCCTATCAAACCCCTGACTCAAACGATTGCGGCCGATCAACTGACTCAAGAAAAAAGTGAGCGTAGCCTAAGTAATGAATAAGTTGAAGAGTTTAGAGTTGCTTGAGTACTAGTTTTTAGGAAACAGCAGAGTTTGTTTTTGAAAAACTAATAACCCCTATTTAAATTGAATGAGTAGAATTCATGTCTTCAAAAAGCATTCATACACGATATTCATGGATGCCTTGAATAAAAAAATTAGGAGAGGTAGAGAATGCCTTATTTATTTGGCGGACTGGTCGTATTGAACGCATTGTTGCTTGGCTACTATTTATTTTTACAGCAGCCAAGCGCGACAGAGAGTGTACAGTCAGCGCAAGCTGAGATGACGCATGAAATAACTTTTATTAATAGTGCTGCCCATGCACCCCCGCTAATTGGTACTAAAGACTAAGCGGTATTTAAGGAGCTTTTCTTTAACTTTAATTTGGTTATTAATAATCATCCCCATTGATCACATTACTGGGTGTGGGCACCTCGTCTGCCATGGCTTCTCCACCAGCGACTTTAGAGATGAGCGGAATACGGATACAAACCTGTAATCCGCCTTCTGGATGATTGACCGCCTCTACAGTACCGTGATGTAGTCGTGCAATACGGCTAACAATAGCAAGTCCTAAACCACTACCCTGAGTGGTACGTGCCGTCTCACCACGCTCAAAGGGTTGCATTATTCGCTCTAACTGATCTTCTGCTACTCCTGAACCACAGTCACGCACACAAATTACCAGCTGCTCTTTAGCTTCTTTATTGACCTCACTTTCACTCACCAAGTCAGTATCTTCTGTTATTGTTGTTTCTGTAAATATCGGCTCTACTGTTGCAGCTAGGTAGATTGGCGGCTTACCATAACGATTGGCATTATTGACAAGATTGATGACCAAGCGCTTAATTGATAAAGGTCTGACAGGTACCGCTTTGTTGAGCTCTGACTGATAAATAAACTTCATAGGCGCAAACTGCACCATAATTTCATTAAATATGATGTCTAAGTTTGTTAGATGTACAGGTTCATCTGAACCATCTTTCATAAACGAGATGAACTGTTCCAAAATAGCATCCATATCTTCTATATCATAAATCAAGCCTTCACGGAAAAAGTCATCAGGCAGCATCTCGGCGGTCAAACGCATACGCGTGAGTGGTGTCCGCAAATCGTGAGAGATACCAGCAAGCATGATCGTACGCTCTTTTTGTGCTTGATTGAGTGTGGTAAATAGTTGATTAAATGCCATATTAACTTGACGAATCTCGGTAGGGCCGACCCTTGTAGGCAGAGTAGTGGCATGGCCGAGACGAATATAGTTAGTCGCTGCTCGTTGTAGATGGCGTAGCGGACGATTGAGCTGTTGTACCAATAAGACAATCGTTAACAAAGAAAGAATAGGCAGCCCTAATAAAAATAATATTAATAAAGTCGGACTATATTGTGAATAATAAACAACAGGTTCGCGAATCCAAAAGCTATCATCACGGCTGTCTTGTATCCACAACTGTGGTGTGGGTTTGAATTTGAAATAAACTTCCACAGGACGTCCTAACTGTGCACCAATTTCTTGCTGTAATACATCTGTAAAGACAGCTACGAAGGCCTTGTCTTCAACCTGTGGAAAATCATTGGGATTCTCCACCACTACGACATGTGAGTGCTGATAGATCCACTGCTTTATCTGTGGGCTGTCTTTCCAGTCTTGCTTTGCGCTATTCATCAGCTGCAACTCACTGGTCAAATAGCGTGCATGGTTTTTTAGCTCTGGTAGATACAGACTGCGCCAAAAAAGCCAAATGGACAAACCAATACTGATGAATACAATGAAAGCGACCATCAAAGTTGTTAGCCAGCTATTAGAGTATGAGCGTGGTAGCCATGAAGTAGAGCGGAAGCGTGGCTTTGGTTTTGGCGTAGTCATGAGCATCCAATGTTAATTATTAGATAAGAGTGGTGGAGGAAATAGCTAGAGTGCTTAAGCATAGCATAAATGCTTAATATTCTTATCGCTACGATTGAGAATGCTAAAAACAACCTTGTTTGAGAAGGTGGATATAAGATAACTAGGATATGAGTTTATAGAGTAATTACTCTAAACCAAGTGACAATAATCCGCATTATGGTTTTAACTAACGTATTATTTAAGTGATTGTTATCAAATAATTAAATAAACACAGTTTATGTTTTCAATAAAACAAGACTATGGTATAATTATGCCCTTTTTGGTATACCTGCGAAAGAGAGAATTCACATGGTTGTTATTCGTTTAGCACGGGGCGGTGCCAAGAAACGCCCATTTTATCAAGTAGTTGTTGCTGATCAACGCCGCG
>JARIEH010000034.1 GCA_029256865.1 Psychrobacter sp. | reverse complement strand
AGCTGGCAGGATGATATCAAGCAAGCTCGTGAGCGTGAGTTTGAGTGGCTAATGAGTTATCAGTTTGAAGATTTATTAGTAAAAAATGAGGTTAGATTGGTAAGATGGTCGGAGTGTATGAAGTGAGCTGAGGTAGATTCTAAATTTTTAAGCCAAGCTAATAAATAACCAGATAATCAAATTATGTTTTTTAGGAGAAAGTTAATGACTGAATGTTTGCCTGTCATTCATGCTTTATGGATTGGTGATAAATTAGGTGCTATATCAAGAAGCTGCCTTTACTCTTTCGTAATGAGAGGACATACTGTCCATTTACACACCTATGGGGAGATAGAAGACCTACCAAAAGGTATTACAATACGTGATGCGAATCAAATTATTCCAAAGAGCAGTATTTTTAAGCATAAGAAAACTGGAAGCTATGCTTTATTTTCTGATTTATTTAGATATGAGCTATTAAAAATAGTAGATGGTATATATGTAGACTGTGATGTTTACTGTTTAAAACCATTGATTATACCTAGTTCTGGCTACTTATTAGGCTATGAAGAAGACGGAAGGGTCAATGGCGCTGTTTTGGCTCTACCAAACAATAGCGAGCTCCTAGAAAGGTTATTAAAGGCTGCCAATGATCCTAACTTTATTCCACCTTGGTATTCTAGAGATAGAAAATCTAAATTAAAAAGGAAGAAATTTTTTGGATTGGCTAAAACATTAGTTGATATGCCTTGGGGGGTCATTGGACCAGAAGCCATTAGTTTTTATGTAAAAAAACTTAATCTATCCTCTAATATAGAACCTATAGATATTTTCTATCCTGTACATTTCAACTGTGTAAGTTACTTAACAGACCCAAATTTAAAGATAGAAGATATAATCTCAACGAGAACATTATGTGTACATTTATACAATGAAATGCTAAAAAAGGTTGATATCTCGCAATTAGATTCTGATTCTATTTTATCTAAAATGTTAGTGAATAAAATATAGCTACTTATCATGAAATTAAACTATAGGATGTTATGGTGAAAAAAAATAAAAAAATACGCGTTGGTTTGATTATTGATGAATTTTTTGGTGCTGCAAATACTGCTTATGGCGGCTATGGATTCTTAGCTAGACGTTATATATCAAAATATATTCCAAATGAAAAAATTCATATGGATGTTCTATTAGGAAAAGGTAAAAAAAAATATATTTCAGAAAAATATGAAGTAGATGGTATAAAAGTATATCGACTCCCGAAAAAAACTTGGTTTGCAAAGCAATGGCTAAATATTAAGAAATACGACATCTATCTTAGTATAGAACTGACTAATAGCTATGTTTTAGAAAATGATCTAGATGCAATTAAAAAATTAATATTATGGATTCAAGATCCAAGACCACTTTATGAATGGAAAGAAATTAACACCGTTAAAATATTTCCAGAAAGATGCTATTACGATCAAAAAATATATGACCTTGTTAATAACTGGCACAACAATGACAGAGTCAGATTTATATCACAAGGATATTTTTTGAATCAAAAAGCAAAAGACTTGTATCGTTTAAATGATAATGTCGCTATTGATTATGTTCCAAACCCTATTAAAATAGATGATAGCTTTGATGTAAATACCTATCAAAAAGACAATATGATAATCTTTTTGGGGAGAGTGGAATCAGTTAAAAGGGGCTGGTTATTTTGTGAAATTGCTAAGAGCTTACCTCAGTATGAGTTTTATATTCTAGGTCAAACATTCAGAGAGAAAACTGAAAATAACGAGATTATGGAGAAATACTATGATGTCAAAAATATTCATTTTTCTGGACATGTTGATGGTAATGAAAAAGATCACTATCTTAAGAATGCTAAAATACTTGTTAATACATCAATACATGAAGCATTACCTATATCTTTTTTAGAAGCTTTATCATTTGGTACCTTATTAGTTAGTAACAGAAATCCAGAAAACCTAACCTCTAAATTTGGTATCCATGTTGGAGAAGTTTTAGGGGATGGATTTGATAAAGTAGATTTATATGTTGACGCCATTAAAAACATTATGGAAAATGAAGCTCAGTTTAAACCTTTAAGACATGCCGCTATTGAATACATTAAAGAAAATCATAATATCAATGACTTTATTAATAGTATTCATAACATTATTGATGAAGAGTTAGGAAATAAATAATCTCTTAAATAAGAATTTATATAAACGTATAAACCTACACGTATTAAAAACAAGTATCCAATAAAAAAAGCCAATATTTATCTAAATATTGGCTTTCGCTTTAATTCTATTATTGATATATTTTATTCATCAATAAAGCTTAACCAATCCATATATTGCTCATTGCGACCATGCACTACGTCAAAATATAATGTCTGTAGCTTCTCAGTCAACGGACCACGACCGCCATTACCGATAACGCGGTCATCGTATTCGCGAATGGGCGTCACTTCCGCAGCCGTACCGGTCATAAAGATTTCATCGGCAAGGTAGAACTCGTCACGAGTGATACGGCGCTCAACGACTTTGATACCTAAATCATCAGCAAACTGAATGATCGTACGACGAGTAATACCATCAAGCGCACCACCGCCTAAATCTGGCGTATGTAGTACGCCGTCTTTGACTAAGAATAAGTTCTCGCCAGCACCTTGGCAGACATACCCTTGTGGATCCATCAAAATCGCTTCATCGTAACCGTTACGGGTGACTTCTTGATTGGCCATGATAGAGACAGGATAGTTGCTTGATGCTTTTGCCTTACACATAGTCACGTTTGTCATGTGGTGCGTGAATGAGGATGTCTTCACACGGATACCGTTTTTGATACCATCGTCACCAAGATAGGCACCCCAGTGCCATGCAGCAACCATCGCATTGATACTATTGTCACGTGAAGATAAGCCCAGTTTTTCTGCACCGACCCAAATCAAGGGACGAATATAAGCTTCAGCCAAATTGTTTTGCTTGACCACATCTTTATGTGCTTGCTCAAGCGTGGCCGCATCAAAAGGCACGTTCATCTGAAAAATCTTTGCAGATCCTAACAGGCGCTCAGTATGTTCTTTCAGACGGAAAATTGCAGTACGGTTGTCAGCAGTTTGATATGCACGCACTCCTTCAAATACTGCCATACCGTAATGCAGGCTATGCGTCAGTACATGCACTTTGGCATCAGGCTGCTCGATCATTGTGCCATTCATCCAAAGCTTGCCTTCCTGTGTTGCCATATTCATTTAATGATCCTTATGTTAGTGCTAGCGACTAACTTTTTTGTTGAGTGTTAAGTAAGTATTTCAATGCAAACTATAAGCTGACACTGTTTTTATAGTGAAAATGATTATATCACTGGCAGAGCAAACAAATGAAACATTTTAGTTGGTCGCTATATTTCGGTTAGTTAGCCAATAGAGTTCTTTTATTCATACTCTCTTTTAAATATATTGTTATTCTAATTCCCTTGAGGGCACACCCATCAGATGCTGCCACTGTGCTTGTACCAGTGCACGAGTTTCTTGCCATAATACCTCATCTACCAGTAGTGACTGCTCAGCCAATGCCAACTGATGCGTGGCGGCTCGAATTCTTAGATAAGCATCGGTGAGATCTTGACAGACTTTTTCTTCCCAAATACCGAGCAGCGCGACCTCCTCAAAGATACGTACGTTATCACTCCATTTGGTTAAGCTTGGATGCTCATGCGAGTAAGCCAATACCGCAAACTGTGCCAAAAACTCAATATCAATGATACCACCCGCATCTTGTTTCAGCTGAAACTTACCTGCTTGTTGTTGCCATTGACTGGTACCCAAATGCTTTTGCATCTTAATACGCATACTGGTCACTTCTGTGCGTACTTGTTCAAGGGTACGTGGCAATGCCAATACCTTTCGACGAATATCACAAAACCGAGCCGTGACGCCTCTATCACCACATATCGCCCGCGCTCGTACCAATGCCTGATGCTCCCAAGACCACGCTTTTTCACGTTGATAAGTCTCAAAAGCGTGACAAGAAACCACCATCATGCCGGCATTGCCTGAGGGTCGCAAACGCATGTCTATCTCGTACGCGCGCCCATCACGGGTTTGGGTATTCAGGTAAGTCATGAGCTTTTGTGCCAGACGCGCAGCAAACTTCATACCACTAACGGAAGTTTCGCCCGTGGTCATGCCCTGCTCTTTTATCTTATGTAAGAATACCAAATCTAAATCAGAGGAGTAAGAAAGCTCAAGACCGCCAAGCTTACCATAACCGATAATCGCAAAACCACAGTCAGCCTCGGTGACTGGATCACCATTTTGGGCGATAGGATAGCCGTAACGCTTGACCAATTCTGCAAAGGCACGCTCAAGCGCGGCCTCTAACACCACGGCCGCAATATACGTCAATGAGTCAGATACCTTCATAATTGGCCGCTCAGCCAATACGTCACTAGCAGCGACGGCCAATACTTGGTTCTTTTTAAACAGTCGCAATACACTCAGCAATTCTTCTTCGTCGTTTGGCTCGACCCGTAGTAGCTGCTGACGCAAAATATCACGCAGCTCTAACTTATCTGGTAGATGACGATAACGCTGCTGTAAAAAAGTATCGAGTAGCACAGGATAACGCGCCAGCTCATTGGCAATCCAAGGGCTAGCAGACAACATCGGAATCAACTCAACCGTTGCATTTGGGTTTTCTGCAATCATTACTAAGTAGATAGAACGCCGACAAATCGCCTCAAGCAAGGCAATCAGTCTTGGTAATGCGATATTAGCCAGCTGCTGCTGTTCTTGATGGGCAAGCAAAGCATGTACAATCACGGGATAAGCTGCATCTAGGCGACTTCTGGCTTCCTCACTGAGGTTTGCGACCATTTTTGATTGCCAAAAAGTCTGTAATTGTGCTCGACTCTGTTCCGTTAGTACTTCATCGAGCTGCGCAATTTGCTGATCTAAATCAACAGGCTCAAGCTCGGTGTCTTCTTGAGCGGGCATCTGTCGTTCAGTAACCATACGCTCAAATGGAACATTGACATGATGTCGATGGTGATTCAGCGTTGTCAGTAAGCCTGCCCAATTCTCAAAGCCTAAAGTAATGGCTAGATTGTGCTGCCACTGCGTATCCTGTGGTAGGCGCTGAGTTTGCTGATCATTAATCGCTTGAATACCGTGCTCAAGCCGGCGCAAAAAGCGATAAGCGGCTTGCAACTCTTTATAAGTAGACAGTTCCAGATATTCAAGTTTACACAATGCCTCCATCGCTTGTAAGCAAGCCTTAACCTGCAGTTGTGGGTGCCGACCACCGTATATCAGCTGAAAGGCTTGCACGATAAACTCAATATCACGGATACCTCCTGCACCCAGCTTAATATTGTCCAAATCTTCTCGCTGTGCCACTTGGTTCTGAATCAGCGACTTCATCTCTCTGAGCGCTGAAAAAGCACTGTAATCCACATAGTAGCGAAATACAAATGGCTTAATAAGCCCTTGTAGTTCATCATAAAATGGCGGTGTAATCTGCCCGACTACTCGTGCTTTGAGCCAGGCAAAACGCTCCCATGCACGGCCATGATTGGCAAAATACTTTTGTAATGCTGATAGATGAATGGCCAAATCACTACCATCACCCCACGGACGCAAGCGCATATCTACTCGAAATACAAAGCCGTCCGCCGTACAGTTATCAAGGAGTTTAATAATGCCTTGACCAAGACGGGTCATAAAACGCTTATTATCAATACTTCGCATGCCCTGCGCTTTATCACCATCTGTCTCACCGCGCGCTTTATGGACAAATATCAAATCAATATCGCTGGATAAGTTTAGCTCATGCGCGCCAAGCTTGCCCATGGCCATAATTGCCATATCATCGATATGCTTTACGCCTTTTGCATCAATGAAGGTTGGTTGACCATATTTAGCAATCAAATGCTGATAAGTATAGTCTTTAGCAAATAAGATACAGCCATCAGCAAGCTCCGATAGCTCATCCGTCAATTGCTCAAGCTCAATCAGTCCTAGCGCATCTTGCCAAATCCAGCGCATCATAAGAAGATTTCGCAGATTTCGCAGGCCTCTCATTACCGTAGTTTCATCACCAAGCTGGTAATTATCATCTAAGGTATAATCTTGAATAAGGTCATCTATCTGTTGGCGCGTCAAGGTCTGATCTAAGGGATAACTGCGTAAAAACATCCGACAAGAAGCTGTCCGGCTCTCCCAAATCTGATAAGCAAACTCGCTTGCGGTACTCAAAGCTTTTATTTGTTTAAGGGTAGGCTGATGACTTGGACTACCGAGTGTATCAGATGATGTCGCTAATGGCATGATGATGAAAGCTCCGTGCAGCATAAAACATTGAGACTACTGAAACCTGAAAATGTTAATGACGTTTATGATTTTTGTTGCGAGGTGGTCATAGTAATAAGGGCATCAATACTTGGCAATGATGGTTAGCATAAAATTACTTTTAGAAACGTTGCTGCCCTCTGATTCGGTCATCATTATGGTAGCATGATTAGCTTAAGCATAAACAAAACGAGCTTAGGTTAATAAACAATTATAAAAACCTGAAGTCGCAAATACTCTATGATAAAAATAAGGATAATAAAGTGACTCATTCTGATACAAAAGAACAAAATAAAGAGATCGTCTTAGCTGAGCGCCCCTCAGGTATACCAACAGAGGATACTTTTCAAACCAATGATATCGATATGCCGACGCTTAAAGACGATGAGGTATTAATAAAGACTATTTATGTCTCCGTCGACCCTGGTATGCGCGGTTTTATGGATAAAGGCGATGACGATGCGGCTGGCGCTAAGTACGCGCTAAACGAACCCATTACCAGCAGAAGCGTCGCACAGATTGTTGAAAGTAACGATAAAAACTTTGCCGTTGACGATATCGTCCATGGGCGTTTTGCATGGCAAAAATACCAAACGGTCAGTGTAGAGGACATTGAAAGAGTTGACCCTGATTTGGCACCCATCTCTACTGCAGTCAGTATGCTTGGGGTGCCAGGGCTTGCCGCCTACTTCGGTATGCTTAAAATTGGGCAGCCTAAAAAAGGGGAAACTGTGGTCGTGTCAGGTGCCGCAGGTTCGGTCGGTAGTATTGCGTCACAAATTGCAAGGATAACGGGCTGTAAAGTGATTGGTATAGCAGGTTCTCCCAAGAAAATTGATTACCTTGAAAACGAGTTGGGTCTAGACAAAGGTATCAACTATAAACAGACCGACGATATGCAAGCGGCTATAAAAGAAGCTTGCCCAGACGGCGTTGACGTATTTTTTGATAATGTCGGCGGGGAATTGTTTGATGCTGTCTTTGCTAACATGAATAGGCATGGGCGTGTGGCTATCTGTGGTCAAATTGCAGAATATAATGCGGACAACCCACCAACAGGTCCAAGACCTATGCATAACTTGATTAAAAAGAGTGCACGCATGGAAGGCTTTGTAGTCTTTGATTTCAGCGATGAGTTTGATGAGGCCAAAAAACAGATTGCAGAGTGGTATAATGATGGGAAAATAATATACAAAGAAAACCTTGTTGAAGGTTTTGAGAATATTCCCTCTGCCTTTATTGGTCTATTTAAAGGGGAAAATATCGGTAAGCAAATGGTTAAAGTTAGCGACGTCAAAGATCGTTAGCATTTACTGAAACCAATAACCATTTATTTTTATCAAGAAAAATCGACACTGTTTATTAAGAAGCGCCACTTATGAGCCCAACTCCCCTACTTTTGATCACGAAAGACCCAAGCCATCCGCTTGCCCATTTAGCCCTACGTTATGCGCGTGCTGTTTTGGCACAAGCTGAGTGTAATGTTGATGCTACTGGCCATGATGTCGCTAACTATAACGATAAAACTGATGCTACTAAAAACGCTACGCTATCTTTAAAACTCTTTTTTTATGCTGATGCTGCACATACTGCCAATCGACTGCGTTGGCAATCAGCCGATCAGACTGATTTAACCCAAGAATGGCAAGCACTTGCTAAACAGTATCACCTATCATTGCCAGTCTGCGTGAGTACCGCGCTCAGCCGTGGCATCAGTGATACAGACAACAGTGCCCGTCATCAGCTACATGGCGACAATCTCGCTACAGGCTTTGATTTAGTAGGACTGAGCGAGCTTGCCATGATGATGCAAGGCAACTGTCGTCTGATTCAGTTTTAAGCGCTCAATAATAAAGGTTAAACTTATGAAATTATTCATTCAGCTGCGTACACCAACTGAGATGGCAAGCTATGAAGGCTGCGCGCTAGCCTTGACACTAGCGACTTTCGGTCATGAAGTGCAGCTTTACTTAGATGCGCCTGTCTTTGGGTTATTAATGCAGCCTAATTCGCGCTTGCACGGCATGATTCAATCTCTCGAATTATACGATATGCCGCAAGCTTGGCTCCCTAACGATATATTTAGCGGTTGGATAACAGGAATGTTACCAAACGACTTGGCTTCACAGCTCACCTTGATACCAGAAGTCTTTGACTCGCAGCAATTTGAACAGATTCTGACCTTTTAGCTCTCTATAACCTCAGACCTTATATAACATCGTCTTCCCTATACTTAAATATTAGCTCGGCTATTTGCACTCAATCGGAACCTTATATGGCAACTCTATACCAATTACACAGCTCTATGGATAGACTCAGACGCAGCACAGAACAGATGGCGCAAACTTGGTGTGCTGGTGACAGTATTATTTTATTAGGTACGACCGCTGCTTTTATTGATTGGCTCCATGCTTATTTGAATGATAGTGACATAGAAGGCATTGCTAGCATCTATGCCCTAGCTGAGGATGTGACGCAGCTCGGCGAGCAGACCAATGCGAAGCTAAAGCTCACGACCAAACTCACAGGGATTTTGACCGATAATGAGTGGGTCACCATGACCCAAGATCCACAGTTTGATAAAGTAGTGACAATCGCTCTATGACTACTTCCAGCATTGCTCTAGATCAAGACGGTCATCTTCGTGATCATACCATTTGGACCCCTACTATCGCCCAACAATTAGCAGACACGCTAGATATAACACTAACGGATGAGCATTTAGACATCCTGCAGCAAGTGCGCGCATTTTTTGTGAAATTTAATCACGCGCCAGCGACTCGTCCGTTGATTAAGTGGCTACAAAAAACATTGCCTGAACACGATATTAGCAATCAAAAGTTGCAGCAGTTATTCAACACTGGCTTGGTTGCTAGGCATGTCAATCGCCTTTCTGGCCTACCCAAGCCCCCTAACTGTTTATAGTTATTGCTTACTATTATTTCTTATTACTATTTCGGATCATATACCGCCAGTGTCTCATAACCAATACTACGACCTTTATCCTCACTAAAACCTTGCTGACGCCATACCTCATACAAGCATATCGCCACACTATTAGCCAAGTTTAAACTGCGTGAGTCAGGCAACATCGGCAGTCTTAACCAATGCTCTGCCCCTATATCATTGCGTATGTCATCGGGCAAACCTGCTGTCTCAGAGCCAAATACCAAAGCCACGTTAGGTGGTATTTCTGATGTCGTGCTGCTATCTGCCTGCGTCACAAAGTCATAATCATAAAATGGCTGGCTAAGCTTAGTGGTCAACGCTGTGATTGTCTGACATCCTGCTTTGAGTAATGCCTGCTTCGCTGCCGCCCAATCTGCGTGTACCTGCAAGTGCGCATATTCATGATAATCCAACCCCGCACGGCGTAGCTTTTTATCATCCAGCTCAAACCCCAACGG
>JARIEH010000314.1 GCA_029256865.1 Psychrobacter sp. | reverse complement strand
TCAGTACGAAATAAAATCGATACCTTAATAGACATCTGCTACTGGCACCAGATTTTCCTGCATGCTGCTAACACTTAGGCTGCAAAAATTTATTCCAGTAGCACTGTCTCGGTTTTGATGTGAGTTGCTTGTATAATCTAGGCCAATTATTTTGAGTAAGGGTATGTCTATGTCTCGCACATCGTCGTCTCAGTTAACGGACAGCTTGTCATTATCCCAAACAGTGGTGATCAATACCCGTCCAGTAGAGCGCGCCGCACCTTTGACAGAGCATCTGCAAGCTGCTGGTTTGACAGTTGTCGAGATGCCGATGTTGACACTGCAGCCGCGTGCGGTCAGTGAGGCAGATATTGAGCTGATGCGCCATTGGCTGGCAGGTGATTATCAAGCGTTAGTGATCGTCAGTCCTACAGCAGCAGCCTCTGGCTTGGCAGTCTGGCAAGCGCTTGAGCAAGAAAAACAGCAGGCTGGCAAAGCCAAACCATCAGCATTGATACCGAATCTACTTGGTGTAGCACCGAGTCATATCATTGCGGTAGGTGAAGCCACCGCCTCGGTATTACAAGACTCTAAGCTGCAACCTAGCTATCATGTATTGCAACCGATTATTGCCAATAATGAAGGTATGCTGGCCATGCCAGAGATTGAGCTTCTGCAAGCAGGTGACAAGCTTTTGGTGTGGCGCGGGCTTGGCGGGCGACGATTATTGGTGAATACCTTAAAGGAGCGCGGGGTACAGATTGATAGTATCGCTTGGTACGAGCGCACTTTACCTATCGATGCAAGTGCAAACTACCAGCAATGGCACAGCCGTTTCATGACTAAAGACCAAGAACCACCACAGTCAAAGCCAGTGGTCATTGTGAGTAGTGGTACTGCTTTTGAGCACTGGACAAGTGTGATCGAGCAAACACCTGCCTCTGTATCAGAGTCAGATTTAGCGCCAGCGGCTGCGCTGACTTTGTCTGACTTTAATTATGTGGTATTAGGGGAGCGTTTAGCGAATATGGTCGCTGAGCAACAACTGAGCCACTGGCGGGTAGAAGATTTATCGCCTGCGACTATTCTCGATGCCATTCAGCATCATCGACTGTCCTAATGAAAGCTTTTATAATTAAGCTGTTTAGAAAAAAACATGACAAACGAGTAAGAATTAATTATTTTCACTACTTTATGATTTAATTACTGATTTTGAAGGTAGTTAAAACTCTCTATAACGGTGCTGTTTTATGTCAACCGATCTTAAGCCTTCATCTGATACGCTGTCTGCCGTTCAGCAGCGCCGGCAGGCAACTATCCTGTTGTTACGTTTGCAGTGGTTGTTTATATTACTATTGATTATCGCTTTAGCTTGGTTATATGTCGCTCAGCAGCGTTTTCAAAACCAGATAAACGAGCGTCTGCAAAGCAATGAGCAAGTGGTCAGTCGGATGAATGAGATCGATGACCGTCTATTTGCTATCAATCAACAAAGCTTGCCAGTGCTCAATACGGTGGTCAGCAGTCAAGCACAAAACCAATTAGATTTATTACGCATTCAAATACAGGCAGCCGATAGACTGCTGACTGATAATAATTATAGCGCTGCGATTGATTTGCTAAGAGGCTTACAGTGGCAGCTATCGCAAAGCACTAATGAAATTGCCCCAGCGTTAACTGTCGTGATTAAACAAAGCTTGGCTGAAGATATTGAACGTCTACAGGCACAAAGCACCCAGCCTAGCCTGTGGCAATTACAAAACCTTGCTATCCAAGACATTCAAGAGTTTTTACATAATACTGAAGGTAAAAACAGCATTGATGGCAGAAAGGTCGGCCAAAGCAGTAGTGGTCAACAACAAGCCGCTAGCAAGACACTGACAGAGAATAGCCCAAGAGTGACAGTGACGAATCGGCAACTTATCATTCATGAAGTGATTATGACGCTGAATTTAGCCATGCAAGCCAGTAATATGCGCGAAAAAGAGCAGTTTACCAACTACTTACAGCAGGCACAAAAGCAACTGCAAGCCCTAGCTCCAAATATGACTTTGCCTAAAAATGACGCCAATGCAAAGTTAGCAACGCCTTCTACTGATAAGCAAACAACTGCTAGCCAGAATAGCTTGAATAAGGATGCACCGCGTAATATCGCTGAAGTCATTGTTTGGCTTGATAAGCTGATTGCTAATGAACCAACGTCAACGCCTTTATTGACTACACAAGTGCTAGAGCAGCCCAAGAGTTAGTATCGTATAGTCTCTAGTAAATATAACATCAGATAAACTAATAATAGGCAGGTTAGTGATGAATAATAATGCTTCCAACTCTAAAACATCAACAGCCGCAAGGTCAGCGCTGCCGATAAACCCTGTATTTGAAGTGCCTGAAGCATTGGCGCATTATCCCGTTATCCACCCGCAGCCTATTCAGTGGGGCGAGATGGACGCCTTTAATCATCTCAATAATGTGGTGTATTATCGTTATGCAGAGTCTGCGCGTATTGCTTATCTGCAAGCTTTAGAGATGTTTGAGGGTAGCGTGACTATTTTGGCAGCATCGAGTTGCCAGTATCTGCTGCCTGTGGTTTATCCTGATACGTTATTGTTAGGGGTGCGCTGTCAGCGTTTGGGCACGACTAGCATCGTGATTGAATACAGTTATTATAGCGTTGCCCAGCAAGCACTGGTGGCGACAGCTGATGCGGTCTTAGTGCGCTTTGATAGCGGTGGCACACAAAAAATGCCATGGACAGCCAATGAGCGCGAGCGCCTGTTTGCTTTAGAAGCAGAATTTGGGCACACTCCTGAATGTTAAGATGAATAATCAGCAGTACTTTTAAAGTCAGTAACGAGTAAAAAAGGCACGCCCATTTGAGCGTGCCTTTTTTATTGGTTACTGTTTTTTTTAAGATTAATCTTGTTTGGGCGCGTGTACAAAATCAACCACATTTAAGTCAAAACCTGATAATGCATAAAACTTCATCGGTGAGGATAGCAAGCGC
>JARIEH010000279.1 GCA_029256865.1 Psychrobacter sp. | reverse complement strand
ATTTCCTGCCAATCTACAGTCATGGTCTCCACAGGTTTCGCAGCTGACCTATCAGGTATCACAGAAGCTGAAACAGTCTTCGAAGGCATGGTTTGAATTGTATCAACACTACTTTTGGACAAAGGAGCGCTATTTGAGCAGCCGTTTAATAAAAGAGCAGCAGCCAATACGAGACTGCCTTTTAAGTAGCTTATTGCTAAATAATTTTGATTCATATCCTTATCCTTGGATAATAAAGCTTTATTCAAATAAACAATGAGCTACGGCTTAACCCAATTGACCACCCGCGTTTCCATTTCTTCATCAGACATATCAATTTCAGAGATACAGCGTCCTGCCACGCCAACATTGGCAGCGCGCATTTGTTGTTGCGTTGCCACTGCATCTTCGGTCAGTAACAGATGCCATTCAGGGAGTGACTGACCTTTATACAAACGCTTATAGGCACAGTGCGACGGTAGCCACATCATCTGCGGCAAATTGTCCATGGTCAGCTGAATACAATCAGGCACGTGCTCTTGGCGCGTGGCGTAATGCCTGCAATAGCCCGTGGCACAGTCCATCAGCTTGCAAGTGACATCGGTGTATTCGACCAGCTCCTCGTCCACATCACCATGCTCATCTTCATCGATATACTTAATGAGGCAGCAGCTGCCACAGCCATCGCATAACGCTTCCCATTCGCTGTGATTGAGTTCTGCCAACGCAAAGCGCTCCCAAAACTGTGGGCGCAGTGAATCAGCCATTTTAGTACTGGTATCAGACTCAGGAAACAAAGTCACGGATTGATCCGTTTTAGCATCTGCATCAAACTTTGATTGAAAGCCTGAATCAGAATTCGAGTTGGCTTCCTCTTTATTTAATAAATTTATAGTCATAAAGTTGCATTAGCTTTTTAATATAGAGACATTTTGATAGAGAGAGTTACAGTATTATAGCTGTTTTTATTGCTTACGGGCGTTATGGTAATACCAGTCGACCAATTGAAGACGTAAAAATATAAGTAAATTAAACTCACACTATAAAAGGGAAATAATATGTCAATTAAGACTTATGAGCTGATCAGTACTACAGAGAATGGCGTGCAATTAATCAGCTATGTTGCACTGCCAGAAAATGCGTCAGATGAGAATCCTGTCGCTGGCATTTTAGTCGCACCAGAATGGTGGGGTGTGGTCGAATATCCAAAAAATGTCGCAGAGAAACTGGCAAAAGCGGGTTACGCTGCGGTAGTCATGGATGCTTACGGTGAAGGCAAGCTAACAGCAGATGCTGCCATGGCAAATATGTGGATGAGCCAAGTACTCGAAGATCAAGACATGCTCATGGAACGTGCACGTTTGGTCCTCAATGACTTTAGTGATCAAATGGCGGTTGATGGTGATAAGCTTGGAGCCATTGGTTTTTGCTTCGGTGGTAAAATAGTGCTTGATATGGCTCGCGTTGGCATGCCATTAAAGGCAGTCGCTAGCTTCCACGGCAATCCATCACCCAAGCAACCTGCGGACAAAAACTTTAAAGCAAAAGTCTTGTTTGCCCACGGACGCGATGATTCAATGGTGTCGATGGACGCAGTAGAAGACTTCAAAAAAGAGATGGAAAATGCTGGCGTTGATTACATCGTCGATGTGTATGACAATGCTAAGCACGGCTTTACCAACCCCAATGCAGATGAGCGCGCGGCCAAAAATGGGGTTGATTTAGGTTATAATGAAGCTGCTGCCAAGCAAAGCTGGGATAAAATGATGGACTTTATGAAAACCAATCTCGGTTAATGATTTTAAGATTATTATAACTTAAGTCGTATAGACGCTCATTATTATGAGTGCTAATACAAAAGATAAAACAAAAAAATAACGGTCACTTACTAAGTAGGGGACCGTTATTTTGTCGCCATATACAATAACTATAATGAGTAATCTTGTGCTTATTAGCAAATAGCGTCATTATCACCTCACTATCACGTGAATTGAGTGACGAGGATGCTATATCTATTAATAAGCCCGCTAGGTTGGTTGGCTTTTACTGTTTTATTAATCATCGTTGTCGTGCTATACGCAAAGATAACTAGGCAAATTGAGCAGCTGCGTCACGATATGACAGCGCTACAAGCTGAGCTTGAGCATTATAAAGATAGTGTGACCACAGCCAAGCCTTCTCAATCTGCGTATATTAACCCTACTCAAGAAAACCGTGCTGAATCAGCAGCAGAGTTCGCTACCTCTTCTATTGTTATCTCTGAACCTACTTACGATTCTACAGAAGAACTGAGTTTAGCGCTAAAATATCCAGAGTTGCCTACACTATCAGAATCACCACAATCGCTAGCACCGCCCTCACTACCACAATCTAAAGTGCCACAAAATACCATCTCAACGATAGAGCCAGACGAAAGCTCATTGCCTATCGTCACCTCTCTTATACACTCTATGCAAAATTGGTTTTTCGGTGGCAATCTAGTAGTGCGCGTTGGGGTATTGGTATTACTCGTCGGTGTGGTGCTATTACTGCGCTTATTAAGCGATTATATTGAGATTTCCATTACCGTGAAGCTCATTGGTATTGGCATAATTGGTTTGGCACTCGCGGCGCTGGGATTAAAATTAGCCAAAAATCGCTTTGCTTATGGCATCAACCTGCAAGGCGCAGGTTTAGCGATTGCCTATTTAACGACCTTTTTTGCCTATAGCGTTTATCAAGTGCTAGCAAGTGTGCCGAGCTTTATTGGACTTGGCATATTATCAGCCATTACCATCGGCTTAGCCGTACGCCAAAACGCCTTACCTTTGGCATTGTTGGCGCTTTCTGGCGGCTTCTTTGCGCCGATATTGACCAGTAGTGATCTCGGTAATTTAGTGACCTTGTTTGGCTACTATCTATTATTGAACGTTACCATTGCTGTCATCGCTCACTACCGTACTTGGAAGATGCTCAATCTACTTGGTGTGATGGTCACCTTTGGACTGGCTTATTATTGGGGTACAACGGAAAATTTAAGCGCTGTTATTGAGGCGCAGCGTTGGTCATTGGTATTGCTGGTCGCGCTGCATGTATTGTTATATTTATTTGTCGTCATTCGCTACGCGCAACAAATTATCGCTTATAACACGCTTAATGAAGCAAATTTTGCTCATACAGATAACGTA
>JARIEH010000165.1 GCA_029256865.1 Psychrobacter sp. | reverse complement strand
CCTGCTGATGACTGTGATTAAAGGCCGTCAGCCAACTGTCATCTAGCCAGACGGACTTGATACTATCTAAAAACAGCCAGTAAAGTGCCACGGTTATTTGCTCATTAGGCTGATGGTCAGCACCTTGACCTGCTCCTTCATACTGCTGTATTAAGGTATCAGCACTATCTGGCAGCGCCCGACTGATGATAGTCTGCTGCTGACCATACATCTGCCATACCGCTTGTAAATGATGCTCACAACCATACTGCTGGATCTGCTGCGCCAATAAGTCCTTCTCGGCATAGAGATTCACGCGTTGGCCGAGACTTGCCAGCACCACGGCGCTGGTAATGGCCTCTATGCTATGCCCGACAAGCACACAATCGGTAGCGTGATTAGTTTGAATTAATCCAGATTCGTTCTTGTTTTTAGATAGTATCAAGTCCGTCTGGCTAGATGACAGTTGGCTGACGGCCTTTAATCACAGTCATCAGCAGGCGCTACCTGTGATAATGAGTGGCATTGAGCAGCTAGGGCATGTCGCGGCATTGGCGCAGCGCCTGCAGCGTGCTTGGGTGTATTATGTGCCGTTCGTATTCTTAAAAGACGGTGATGCTTATAGCTCGATGTTGAACCCCTCATTGTGGCTATTGGGTGAAAAGACAGCGGACAGTCGCCAGCATCTCCCTATCTTAGAGCCTTTAATGCAGTCTGCTCATGCGGCTCATCATGCCGATATCGCTACCATAGAGTTTGCCCGTAGCAGCATCATGGCCATGCTAGCGACGCGGGTGAGCTTCATGAATGAGATGTCACGCTTGGCTGACAGTCAGCAGATCGATATCAAGCACGTCAGTCGCATCATGGGCTTAGATGAGCGGGTGGGCAGTAGTTACTTACAAGCAGGCTGGGGTTTTGGCGGTAATACCTTACCGACTGAACTGGTAAAGCTACAGCAATCGAACCAAGAGCATAGCTTAGACATGCCACTACTAAAGTCGGTGATGCATATCAACGAAGATCAAAAAGAGCTGATATTCCGCAAGTTTTGGCAATACTTTGATGGCTTTATTGATAATAAAACCGTCATGATTTGGGGTGGTAGTTATAAAGCTGGATCGGGGCGTACGGCAGACTCTGCCATTCATCCGTTGTTGGCATTATTATGGTCTTATAATATTCGCACGTTGGTCTATAGTGACAAAGCGCAGACTGAGCTTGCCGCGCTTTATGAGCAGCAACCCTTATTGCAGCTGATCGCCAGTCCTTATCAGCAGCTTGAAGCAGCGCAGGCGGTATTTATCATCAGTTGGTCGCCACGCGATCAGCTCGATGTTGCGAAGCTCAATCAGCAAGCGATGCCGATATTTGATGCACAAAATGCACTGACAAGGATTCAAATCAACAGTTTGGTGGGTGACTATATGGGTATTGGTCGCGCTAAATAGAATATGTTGATTTAAGAGATAACTGACTTTAGATGTTTTAGTTAAAGTAAGCAGCATATTTTCAACTAACTAACTTAATTGGCGTAGGCTGGGTTTTTAACCCAGCCTTTTAATTATGCAAAGTATAGCCAGTCCAATATGAAAAGGATACAGCGGAACTGGGATGAATTTTTTGCAGCCTCTGTCGGCGTAGGCACAGCAAGCTAGAAAAATTTATACCAGTTTCGCGTTATTAAATAACGTATCTATTTTATTTAGTATCGACTATATCTTACAGAAGTTCTATTTAAAGAATTTCTCTTGCAAAACTAAAATTACAGTGCAAATTTTTAACGTTTCTCAGGGCTAAAGCCAAAGCCTACAACCGCTCTCTTGTGCACGTTAATAGAAAAACATATCCTAATCAACCCTGCCTTACGCTGGCACCGCACCTTGCTCACTTAACCATGCTTTTATTTCTCGTATCTTATCGGCCAATAACTGCTCATCACCCCGAGTTTCGATATTCAGTCTGATAAGGGGCTCGGTATTGGAGGCACGTAAGTTAAAGCGCCAGTCACCAAAATTAAGACTTAAGCCATCAAGCATCGACTTGCTGGGGTTCTCGCTGCTAAACTTGTCTTCAATAGCGCTAATGATGGTCGGCGCGTCATGGGTAGTGAGATGAAAGTTCAACTCACCTGAGCTTGGATACGCCTGAATGTAGCCAGTGACCAATTCAGACAGCGTCTTGCCAGTGATGGACAATAACTCGATGGTTAATAGCCACGGAATCATACCGCTGTCGCAATAGAAAAAGTCACGGAAGTAGTGATGAGCGGACATCTCTCCGCCATAGACAGCGCCTGACTCACGCATGACTTGCTTGATGAATGAGTGTCCAGACTTACTGATGACCGCCTTGCCATTATTTGATTCGATGACTGCTTCGGTGTTATAAATTACTCGTGGATCATAGACGATGGATTCGCCCTGCTCTTGATGTTGGTATTTATTTAAAAACGCTTGGGCGAGCATACCAACGACGTAGCTACCATCAATGAACTCACCACTTTCATCGAATAAGAAACAGCGGTCAAAATCGCCATCGAAAGCAATGCCCAGATCCGCTTTATGCTCTAAAATACTCTGTTTGGTCACCACTCTATTGGCTTCAATCATAGGGTTGGGGATACCATTGGGAAAGCTCCCATCAGGAGTATGATGTAATTTAATCACTTCAATCGGCGCGCCCGCTTGTGCCAGTTTATCAATCAATAAATCAACCACTGGGCCTGCACTACCATTGCCTGAGTTGATGACTAGCTTAAGCGGTTTTAGTTTATGGGTGTCAATAAAGGTCATGACGTGATCGACATAGGCGCTTTTATCAGTTAACAGCTGCAATATTCCAAAGTTATCACTCTCAGTGAACTGACCAGATTCTGCCAATGCTTGAATCTCTGCTAAGCCATCATCAGCGCTAATCGGCTTTGAGTGTTCTTTGACCAGTTTGAGACCATTATAATTGATGGGATTATGACTGGCCGTGACTTCGATACCACCTAAGGCTTGATAATGACTGGTCGCAAAATACACCTCTTCAGTGCCAGTCATGCCCAAATCGATAACATCGACACCAGCATCTATGATACCTTTGAGGGTCGCTTGTTTTAATTGCTCGCTAGAATGGCGAATATCGCTACCGATGACGATGGCAGGTTTGAGCGTTGTCAGCTCACTCTCTTGTTTGGTGGTAACGGCAGCGTTATAACGCTGAAATAAAATCTGTGCAAAGGCACGCCCGATACGATAAGCAATGGCTTCATCAAGATTCACCCCAAGCTCACCGCGAATATCATAAGCTTTAAATGAATTGATCTTAATGGGATGAAATTCAGTCGTTGGCTGATAGCTGGGGGTGGCAGAAGTGGACATGATAATAAAATTCCTTGCGTTTGAGCAGTGAGAGGAGAGGATGTGTTAAATATTTGGTTATACAATTATAAGCCAATCAATGGGCAATGCTACACTATAGTCGATTCAATTTACAAAGAATTCCGCATTGCTAGCATCGATTTCTTGAAAGAACAGACTCTAACGCTTCATTAGCCATCCCTTCAATGTAGCGCAGCGGTATCATCAATAAAAGTATGA
>JARIEH010000112.1 GCA_029256865.1 Psychrobacter sp. | reverse complement strand
ATATTGCCTTCTCAGATTCTTCTGATTATGCTGCCAACGTAGAGCTTGCTGAATCGGTGAGCACTGCTGAGCGTCAGCCCCCTAAAATGGCGCGTGAAGACGTGCTGACAGAAGAGATGACCACTTGCAAAATGGTGGCTGAGCATCTAGATGTCCCGTTAGCAACCACCGTCAAAACCCTGATTGTACATGGTCATAAAGAAGATGATACCCCACAGCTCATCGCTATTGTGTTACGTGGTGATCATCAACTCAACCATATCAAAGCAGAAAAAATAGAAGAAGCCAACGTCCCATTGACCATGGCATCTGACGAAGAGCTGAAAGCGGCGGGTCTGCATAAAGGCTATATTGGCGTTGACTTAGATATGCCTGTCTTTGTCGATCGCTCGGCAGCAGCTTTGTCAGACTTCGTCACTGGTGCCAATAAAGTCAATAAGCATACTATTGGTATGAACTGGGCACGCGATGCGAGCATCACCCGTATTGTCGATGTCCGTAACGTGCAAGAAGGCGACCCTTCTCCAGATGGTAAAGGCACTCTAAAAATCAAACGCGGCATCGAAGTCGGTCATATCTTCCAGTTGGGTGATAAATACTCACAAGCGATGGGCTGTAGTGTCTCAGGTGAAGATGGTAAGCCAGTCACCTTGATGATGGGCTGCTATGGTATTGGCGTTAGCCGTATTATCGCCGCCGCCATTGAGCAGAATAACGATGAAAATGGTATTTTGTGGCCAAAAACGCCGAGCGTTGATGACTCGATAGCGCCTTTTGAAGTGGCCATCATACCAATGAAATCAAAAGAAGAGACCGTCGTGCAGACAGCTACCGCGCTGTATGAAGAGTTAAAGTCTCAAGGTATCAATGTGCTACTTGATGACCGTAACGAACGTCCAGGCGTTAAGTTTGCTGATCTTGAGCTGATTGGTATTCCGCATCGCATTGTGGTTTCTGATCGCAACCTTGCTGAAGACAAATACGAATACGTCAATCGTCGTGAGGCAGAGAAACAAATGCTAAGCCGTGACGAAGTACTGGCAAAAGTAAGCAGCAAATAATTTAAAACCATAAGTGAAGAACAATAAAAAGCGCCTATCTCATTTAATGAGATAGGCGCTTTTTATTATATGAGCTAAATAATAGCGAACTAATGAGATAAGCCTTATTATCTACTGCCGAATTAAACGACTTGGCTGCGGTAGCAAGCTCATATCACTCACTCGGCAAGGGTTGATATCGATACCACCACGACGCGTATACCATGCACGAACCATCAGCGCACTGGGCTGATAAACCTTGCTCAGATCGGCAAATATCTGCTCGACACATTGCTCATGAAAGCCATTATGCTGACGAAAGCTTAAGATATAGCGCAGCATACTGGCTTCATCTATAGCTGTTTTACTGCTTATCTCTACTGCCAGAGTACCCCAATCAGGTTGGTTGGTCACCGGACAATTACTACGCAGCAGGTTAGAGTAAAAAGTATAAGAGTCGTCATTATTACCCTGAGAAACACTTAATCCAGCGTCAGTTCTATTAAGCAGCGACGCATCAGGATGCGCACTTAGCAACACCTTATCGCTACTGTCTGCTAACGCATTATCAATACAAATACCAGTTGGCTGAGTAATGAGTAGTCTTGAAGACTCATCATTTAAACAAAACAATTCAACCTGTACGTCTGCTTGCAAGCACTTAGATAAGTCTTTGGCAATCAGCCTCTCTACCTCTTCCCAGCTCGCAAACTCTGTAAAGTTAAGGCTATTGAAGTACAGTTTTAACGATTTAGACTCAATAATATAGGGTGAGTTTGCAGGAATAGTTAAACGTGCCATCGCTACTTGCGAGATGCCTTGAGAGTTGAGCCATGACATCTCAAAAGCCTGCCACCAATCGACACCAACTGCTAACTTGTCATCCTGCCAGTCAATCGCATCGCGCCCCATACTTCGAGCAATGGGGTATAGCGTCTCTGGACTATACTCGGTTGGATAGTCGGTGGTTTGCTCACCTAAGATACCGTGAATACTCATTGACACTTCCTAATACTAAACAATTAAAGTTGATTATGCTTAACATTAATGAGCCAATCTGACAGTTCTAACAGATTAGCTCATCTTATTAAATAACAAGTATTACAAGCGAATACGCGATCCATCACTAAGCAAGCGATAAGAAATGATATAGAACACCACGCAAAAAGCAAAAATAGCCGCCATTGAATAAAACACATTGACGTCAGAATAGCCTAAAATACCATAACGGAAGGAGTTCACCATGT
>JARIEH010000218.1 GCA_029256865.1 Psychrobacter sp. | reverse complement strand
TGCAAACTGCAGCATAAAACGGATGAAGACCAGCAGCATGGCGAAGGTAGTAATTAAATCAAAAACTTGTAATAACATATTATTCATGAAGTGCTACTCAATGTGCCATTATTAACAAATGCTGTTACAGCAGTGGGGTTTTTTATAAAGGAAGCTGACGACGGAAAGTTTGACTCGCTTACTTCATCTCTTCGCTAAGGGCTTGGCTACGATCATAGCAGGCTTGCATAGCCTCACCGATTTGACGCCCAATCTCATTGGCTTGCATGGACTCAATAGCTGCTTGGGTCGTTCCTTTTGGTGACATCAATTTGCGGCGTAGCTCGGCTGGACTGTCCACACTATTGATGGCCATCTGTGCCGCACCCAATATCGTCTGCATCGCCAATGTGGATGCTTGCTCCTTATCTAGTCCTAAAGCGACTGCGCCATCAATCATCGACTCGATAAAGTAAAAGACATAAGCGGGTGCAGAACCAGCAACAGCAGTGACCGCGTGCATGTGCGTTTCATCATCGACCCACATAGCCAGGCCAGAGGCCTCCATGACTGCTGTCGCCAACTGCTTTTGTGACTCGCTGATATCATCAGTCGCGTATAGGCCCGTGGCACCCATTTGTATTTGAGAAGGCGTATTGGGCATGGCGCGTACAATATGACGATAACCACCTAGCATGCTCGATAGAAGCTCAGTTGATAAGCCCGCTGCTACTGAGATGACCAATTGGCTGTCTAAAGCATCCACAAACTTACTGACCACCTCTCTCATGACTTGTGGCTTGACAGCCAATATCACAACATCGGCACCCATAACCGCAGCCTTTGGATCTGCATTTGAGTCAACGGTGTTCATATTCTGATCGGCGTATTGCTGACGCGTCGCGGTACTAGGCGCTGATACTGTAATCAGCTCAGGCTTGACACCGCAGGCAACAAGCCCGCTGATCAAGGCTTGTGCCATATTCCCACCGCCAATAAAACTGATTTTTTTATTCTCTAATACGGACATGATCATTTCCTACTAAAAACTCAAAAGTATTCAAGGCGCGATATAAAATGACACTCAGTTTACCATACTGACATGGCCGCTGTTTGAGAAATTATTATGGCCTTCAGTCACTTAAGCACAAGCCCAAAAGTATTTTTTAGCATGTTCTCATTTACTTATCGAACTTTTAAAACGTCTGTTTGAGAGGAATTGTCGGGGCAAAATAAAAAGATGCTTCATGCCCTAACCATGGATATGGAAGGTGTTTTTTATAGCGATGGTTATTTGCTCATTTACCTTATTGCTCTCTGGTTTTTTAACGCCCAGAATCCAGATTTTAAATGGTGATAGTAACAATAGCGGCAAGGCTTCATCAGTATTGCCCTCTATATCGATTATACTGAAAACTACCAAGCTGTCGCGTAGCCATATGGGAATACCCAAGGTTTGATAGAGCTTTTTACCCGACTGCGGACGAGTAGCAAGCGCTGTTTGCAGACGCTGCTCGCGGCCTAAAGAGGTGATGGCTAGGACAGCCTTATCCTTAAAGCTAATTTTATCATTGATAAATGTACATGCTTTCGGATTTGATGAGCCATCCTGATGGGCTAATAGGTACTGTAAATGGCTGAATAGCGGTGAGACGGTATCATCTACAAGCTCTAATTGCCAATGGTAACGCTTACCTGCGCGTAAGCTGATGCTAGAACAAATGCTTTCAGATAACGGGTGTGTTCGTTCTGTTATAGGGCTAGCTAGCCACTCTAACCAAGTATGGCTAAGTCGATATAACTGCTGACGATACCGACGAATACTGTACTGTTGAGTACGTCCTTGCCAGTCTAATTGAGTTTGATGATCGTGATCGTCACGCTGAGTGAGGGTCAATACATCATCTACCAGCTGCTTTGATGGCGGCAATGGTTCATCTTGCACTAACCAATAATGCAGTAGTTGCCGCTGCCGATAAATAGGCAGAGTGTGTAGCTCATCAATATTTAGTACGCGCTGAGCGGAAGAATACTCTAAATCATTGATGGTAGTTTGCTGTAAATCTTGCTGAGCTTGCGCACTCAGGGTAGCCTGAGCATCGGCAAGCAGCTGGGCGCTGCGGGCAATATTTTTGATGACGTTGGTATTATAAGCGGATAATAAAGGCAATACGTCGTGACGCAAACCACTACGCACATTATCACCGCTGTCATTGGTAGGGTCGTCAATATAGGGCAGTTTTAGTTGCTCTGCATATGCCGTGATGGTGGTGCGGCGGATTGACAACCAAGGTCGCCACAGTATATTGCGCTGTGCACCTTGCGCTTGTACCCGCCAAGACTGCATGCCTGACAAGCCATTTACCCCTGCCCCTTGTATCAAACGCATCAGTACTGTCTCAGCTTGATCATCAGCGTGATGCGCAAGCAACAAAACATCTTCTTGATTGATATAAGACAGCATTGCTTTATAACGTGCCTGCCTTGCGGCTTGCTCATCAGTCCCTTGTACCTTTACCTTCAACACTCGACAAGGCATTTGCTGCGCGTGTGCCCACTGTACGACATGCGCGGCCCAGTGCCTGCTGTCTGCTTGCCAGCCATGATCGACATGCAATAACTGCGGCAAAAACGGCAGTTTTCCTTGACGATATAGCTGCAAGCACAGCGCTGCTAAGGCTAAAGAGTCACGGCCACCGCTACAAGCCAGCCAAATACGGCGACCTTGCAACTGCGTACAATACTCAGCCACACTCTCCAATAAAGCTTCGGCAAGGGCTTTGTTTATCGGCGAGTTGATGGCGATAGGCTCGATAGGGTTTTGACGAATGGCACTGCTGGTCATGTTTTATTTCATCCATAAAAAAACGCACCACAAAGTAGTACGTTATTATTTTAACATTAAGGTTGATAAGTATCAGACGATTAACACGGTAGCATGACTTCTGAGTTAAAGGACTTGAGCTTTTCATAACGTTGCTCACAACGGGCATCAGCGTCCATGTCTTTAATTTCATCCATCTGCTCTAATAACAAGGCCTTGAGTGAGTTCATTACTGGCTGCGGATGAAGATGCGCACCCTCACCTTCTTCGATAACCGCATCAATCAAGCCCATTTGATAAAGATTAACCGCGTTTAACTTCAATGCTTCACTGGCATCTTGTGCTTTTTCAGCGGTCTTCCACAGAATAGAGGCACAACCTTCAGGAGAGATCACTGAATAAATACTATTCTCTAGCATATTCACTTTATCGCCAACCCCAATCGCCAGCGCACCCCCTGATCCCCCTTCACCGATGATAGTGACGATCACAGGTACTTTGAGACTTGAGAATACCGCAATGCTCTCAGCGATGGCTTGCGCTTGTCCACGCTCTTCCGCACCGACACCAGGATAAGCACCTTGAGTATCGACAAAGGTCATGACTGGGATGTTAAAGCGCTCTGCCATTTTGACTAAGCGTATCACTTTGCGGTAGCCTTCGGGATTGGCCATCCCAAAGTTATGCGCGATGCGCTCACGAGTACTGCGACCCCGATGTTGTCCGATGACCATGACTGGCATGCCATCTAAACGTGCCAAACCACCAATAATGGCTTTGTCATCTGCATAAGCACGGTCGCCATGCAATCTATCAAACTCTGTAAACAGGTTATTGACATAGTCCATAAACAATGGACGTTTGGCATGCCGTGCAAGCTGAACGCTATCCCAGACGGTACTCATAGACGTTTCCCTTTTGTCGTTTTATATGGTTTATATGGTGTGTGCTCTTAGGTGTAGTGATGGAGTTGAGTCGCAAACAAGCATAAAAAGTACACCTGTAAACTCAATAAACTTATAGTAGCACAATTTATATACCCATGGCATTACTGCTCACTGTGCATTTTGTAATGCTTATAAGCTAAATCTCAAGTGTGTTTATCGCTTTGCCTCAATCACACTGAGTGTGATGCCCCATTTCGCAAACTGCTCCACCTCAGCACCTAAGTCTGACAACAAGAACGCATAATGCTCCTTGTCAGCCTCGGCTGTGATCTGCCAATGACTTTTATCCATGACTTTTAACTGCAGTGATGGTAATTCATATTCGCTACGGCTGTGATGCGCAAGTACTGCTAAGCGCAGCAGCAAGCATAGATACGCCAACTGCTCGCCACCAATATTGCCCACCAGATCGAGCATGTCAGCCTTTAGCTTACGTCGATGACTGAGCATCAGCTGCGCCATACGTTTTTGATCAACCTGCGAGAATCCTGGAATGTCTGAATACTCGAGCAAGTAGGCGCTGTGTTTATGATAGCTACTGTGACCAATCGCCAGTCCAATCTCATGCAAATATGCCGCCCGTCTCAATAAGTCAGCATCATCATTACTCAATTGCAGGTCATCTTTCACTTGTTTAAAAAGATGCTTGCTGGTTCTAACCACTTGTCTGGCTTGCTTTTTATCCACTGAATAACGTTTGATTAATGCCAACACACTACGATCACGGACATCTTCACTGGCCAACCGCCCAAGCATGTCATACAGGACTCCTTCACGGAGTGCACCATCAGAGTAAGTAATGGTCTCAATGCCCAAGACTTTCATCGCAGCACGCAGTACGGCCACGCCTGCAGGGAATACCGCCTTACGGTGATCTTTAACGCCCTCTAGCTCAATGTCATTGACGTCGCCAACTTTAATCAAGAGCTTTTCTAGCTTTTTGATCCCGTCGTAGGTAATGCGCTCTTGGTCATCAGACCAACCTTTAGATACCAGCGCATTACGTACTGCTTTAATCGTGCCACTCGAACCGAACACACTGCTCCAACCCATTTTTTGATACTGACCATTAATGGCGAGGATATCTTTTCGCGCGGACGCCATCGCTTTATTAAAGGCATCCTTGGTCATCTGTCCATCGGCAAAAAACTTTTGGGTATAGGCCACACAGCCCATCTGCAAACTTTCGGTCAATAAAGGCTCAAACCCTTGACCAATGATAAACTCAGTAGAGCCACCACCAATATCAATCACCAAACGCTTATCGCTACTGGCATTGGTGTGTGATACCCCAAGATAAATCAATCGCGCCTCTTCGCGCCCAGCGATAATCTCAATCGGTTTCGGTAATATCTCATTAGCACGCTTGATAAAGTCATTGGCATTTTTGGCTTGGCGCAGCGCATTGGTGGCAACGACACGGACGCGTGAAGCAGATACTGAGTCAAGACGCGCGACAAACCTGCTAAGACATTCAAGACCACGCTTTTCAGCAGCAGCGCCCAGTATATTATGGTCGTCTAGTCCTGCAGCTAACTGCACCTTTTCAGACATGGAAACGACTTTTCGTACCTCACCATGATCAAGACGGGCAATCGCTAAATGAAAGCTGTTGGAACCGATATCGATGGCAGCCATCAGCTCATCTTCAGCGAGCGGTGGGTTTTCTAGATAATTATTGGGCATAGGGAAAATACTTACCGTGTAGGCTGGTGGATTATCTCAATCTATAACAGTGGAACTGTATCGCAACGATGCGGCCATCAATGCTCTTGGCTATCACGCATTATAGGCAATCTATAGACAGTTTTCGCCATTAAAACACTTCTGCTAAATACTGGCAAGCAAAGCTTGATAACAAGCCTAGCCTATTAAGTAGGCTTTAGAAAACCAATGCTAAGTCAGGCTCCATTGCTTGTATTCATAATAAGCGTTTGCTACCTTCTAAATAAGGCATTTCACCGGTAAGCCAATATTCAGCAAAGGACGCTATCATTATGAATCGGACCACAACTCAAGCACAGAGCACCCATAAACCCACAGACAACAAAACGGCCAAAAATAAGAACCTTATAAAAACGGATACACCAGTTAAACAAAACTTCTATGACTTTTATTTGGATGAGCATCAAAACATCGCTTGCCGTCGTCTGCACTTTGCAGGTAGTAGTTTTGGCTTATTAGGACTAGCAAAGTCAGTCAAAAACCGTTCGCCAAAACCCTTACTCAAAGGTATTGCTGCAGGATATGCTTGCGCATGGGTCGGACATTTTTTCTTTGAAAAAAATAAGCCTGCTTCTTTTAAATTTCCACTGAAAAGTTTCGTCAGCGACTTTCGTATGTATACCGATGTGCTACGTGGCAGACTTAGCTTGAAAGACCGCAAATTTGATAAAGTGTAACAGACACAAAAAAACCAGCATAACTGATTATGCTGGTTTTGATTCATACCGCTAAATGGCAAACCATTACACTACGCTTTTGCCATGTCTGCAAAAATCTCGTCAGCGGCTTTAATCGACGCTTCGATGTCTGCATCGCTATGTTTGATCGACATAAAGCCCGCCTCATAAGCAGATGGCGCAAGGTAGATACCGCGATCTAGCATGCCATGAAAGAAAGTATTAAATACGCTCATATCGCACTCTGTCACATCATCAAAGTTCTGAGGGACAGAGGTTTCTTTGTCTTTTACAAAAAACATGCCGAACATTCCACCCAGTTTATTGGTACGCAAGTTAATACCATGTTTATCCGCCGCGGCTTGAAAACCATCAACCAACTTATCTACTTTCGCTGATAGCTCATCATAAAAGCCCTCTGCCGTTAAGTCTTCAAACATGGCGATACCAGCGCGCATTGCCAGTGGGTTACCTGATAACGTACCGGCTTGATAGACACCGCCAAGTGGCGCGATGCAAGACATGATGTCTTTCTTACCACCGAAAGCCCCAACAGGTAAGCCTGCACCGATGATTTTACCAAAGCACGTCAAGTCTGGGTCGATACCGAAATGCGCTTGTGCCCCGCCAAGTCCAACGCGAAAGCCAGTCATCACCTCATCAAAGATCAATACCGCATCATTCGCGGTACATTGCTCGCGCAACGTATCATGGAATTCTTGCGTAGGAATGACCATATTCATGTTACCAGCAATTGGCTCCAAGATAACGCAGGCAATCTCTTCACCCCATTTCTCAAAGCACTCTTTAATCGCTTGCGGATTATTATAAGGAATCGTAATAGTATGCTTAGCAAAATCTGCTGGTACACCTTTTGAGGTTGGCTCGCCGATATCCAGCATGCCTGAGCCCGCTTTTACCAGTAGGCTATCTGAATGCCCATGATAGCAGCCTTCGAACTTGACGATTTTGTCACGCTGAGTATAACCACGTGCCAAGCGAATCGCACTCATGGTCGCTTCCGTACCTGAGCTGGTCATACGGATCATCTCAACACTGGGGACGATTTCACAAATCTTATCCGCAACCGTGGTTTCAAAAGGCGTTGGCGTACCGAAACTCAAACCATCATCCGCTGCTTTTTTGACCGCATCAATCACTTTTGGATGCGCGTGACCCAAAATCATTGGACCCCACGAGCCGACGTAATCGATATAAGCATTGTCTTCGGTATCATAGATTTTGCTGCCGTTAGCACGATGCATAAAGATAGGTGTACCGCCTACCCCAGCAAAAGCGCGAACTGGCGAGTTGACGCCACCTGGAATATGTTTGCGTGCTTGCGCGAAAAGCTGTTCATTTTTAGTGCTCATAGTAATAACTCTTTATAACAGTAATAATAAAAGGGTTGATTCAGACTTTTTAAGCAAAAAAATGAGCTGAACCCATGGTTGGTCTTAGGGCTGACAACTCATATTTACCGTACAAAATTATTCAATACGCCTATATTAACAAAAAAAAGTGAGCTCATCTGAGCTCACTTTGTATCTGGATTAAAAAACCCTGTTATAACGGCTAATTATTATCATTTAGCCATCATAATCGTTTGATCAAAATAACTTATCCTTGTTTTATTCAGCAGGTTTTATTCAGGTAACTTATCAGCATTAAACGTCTCTGGCTGTTTGTTTTTAGAGACAAAAGCTTCTTTGCGACCTTGTTCATGCTCTAACCAAATAGCATTGACAATCGCCAATAATACTGCAAATCCTAGTCCTAACATCCAGGCAAAATACCACATAATTGTCTCCTTAAATTAGTAAAGCGTATGATCGTTTTCACGAATATAAGCAGCCGTTACTTTACCGCGCATGACACTATAGGCCCAGCCCGTATAAAACACGATGAGCGGCACCAAGAATACGACTGCATACAGCATGACCATCAAGGTTAAATGGCTAGACACACTGTCCCAAATCGTTAAGCTCGAGTTTGGAAAAGAAGATGATGGCATGATGAATGGAAACAACGCAATACCTGCTGTCATGATGACACCCAACACGGCAATACTGGAGCTAACAAACGCTGTCAGTGTCTTGCCAGCTTTTAATAGCAACGCGGTAACGAGTGGCATTAGCACACCCAATACAGGGAAAGCCCATGCCCATGGATAAGTGGCAAAATTCGTCATCCAACCACCTTGCTGTACGGCGACCTCTTTAGCCAGTACGTTCGGCAGGCCGCTCGGATCAATCGTTGACGTAATGACATAACCATCAAGCGTTTGTACCCAAAAACCCGCACCAACAAACAATACCACCATCGCAACAGCGGAGATTATGCTATAGCGAATCGTACGCTGCTGGATGACACCTTCGGTACGGTGAGCCAAATAAGCGCCGCCTTGCATGATGAGCATGGTTGCACTCACTAGCCCAGCCAAAATAGCAAATGGGTTTAGCAGCTGCCAAAAGTTGCCAGTGTATGTCGATAAAAGATTGTTATCAAAGCTGAATGGCACGCCTAAGAACAAATTACCAAACGCCACACCGAATACCACAGCGGGTATAAACGAGCCGACAAACAGCCCCCAATCCCAAGCGTTGCGCCATCTTTGATCTTTTACCATGCTTCGGTATTTAAAACCAACAGGACGGAAAAACAACGCCCACAACACCGCCATCATCGCCCAATAAAAGCCACTAAAAGCCGTGGCATAGACCATGGGCCAAGCAGCAAACAATGCGCCACCTGCGGTGATAAACCAGACTTGGTTACCCTCCCAATGTGGTCCAATGGTGTTGATAATGATTCGACGCTCTTCGTCATTTTTTCCAACGAAAGGCAATAGGGTACAAACCCCCATGTCGTGACCATCCATGATGGCAAAACCAATCAGTAACACCCCAACGAGAAGCCACCACATAATTTTTAGCGTTTCATAATCAAACAACATGAGTCACCTCCTGATCCGCTGCAGATGATGTGACATCGCGCATCTTATCATCACCGTTCTCGCCATCATAACGTCCTGTACCCAAACTGGCAGGTCCTAACTTCACATACTTAATCATCAGATATACCTCGATAATAAGTAGTACGGTATAGAATCCAACAAACCCAGCAAGTGACCAGTACACGTTCGCTATACCAATGTTCGACGTTGACACATAGGTGGGTAACACACCATAAATAGTCCAAGGCTGACGACCATACTCAGCCACTACCCAACCAAGCTCAGCGGCTATCCAAGGTGCTGGCAACATGACAACCGCCCACTTCAGCAGCCATCTCTTTTCAGTAAAGGTGCCTTTGACGCTATACCATAAGCTGACGGCAAACAATGCTAGCATCAAGAAGCCCAAGCCCACCATGATACGGAAAGACCAAAACATCGGCGCTACTCTAGGAATGGTATCGTCCGTGGCTTTTTGTACCATCTCAGGCGTTGCTTGCGAGACATCAGCCGTATACTTTTTGAGCAATAAACCAAAACCTAAATCATCTTTAACTTTGTCAAACTCATCTCTTAAAGCCATATTGCCAGTATCTTGGCGTAACTGCTCTAGCAAGGTTACCGCTGTGATGCCTGTGATAATCCGTTCACGGTTTATCTCTTTGATTTCATGAATACCAGGGATTTCTGTATCAAACGAGCGCGTGCCGATTATCCCCATGGCATAAGGTATTTGCAGCTCCCAGTTGTTTTTTTGCTCTTTTTCATTGATGCTCGCAATCAAGTTAAACGGTGCTGGTGCTGGCTCTGTATGCCACATGGCTTCCATCGTTGCCAATTTGGTTTGCTGCGCTTTACCCACCGAGTAACCTGACTCATCACCCAGTACGATAACACTACAGATGGACGCAAGCCCAAAGGCCGCTGCTACCTGAAAGCTACGCTTAGCAAACTCGACATCACGTTTGCGCAGCAAATATAATGCTGAGATGGAAAGCACAAATACCGAACCGACCACATAGCCTGCCGATACGGTGTGTACGAACTTGTTTTGAGCATCTGGATTCAAGAGAATAGCCGCAAAGTCAGTCATCTCCATCCGCATGGTTTGATAGTTAAACTCTGCACCAACAGGACTTTGCATCCAGCCGTTGGCAATCAAAATCCATAGTGCCGACAAGTTGGTACCTATCGCCATCAAAACCGTGACTACTAAGTGCTGAAAGCGAGACAGCCTGTCCCAACCAAAAAAGAATAAACCCACCATAGTGGATTCAAGAAAGAAAGCCATCAAGCCTTCAATGGCCAGCGGCGCCCCAAAGATATCACCCACGTACTGCGAATAATACGACCAGTTGGTGCCAAACTGAAACTCCATGGTGATACCTGTGGTAACACCTAAAGCGAAGTTGATACCAAAGAGCTTGCCCCAATAGCGGGTCATGTCTTTCCAGATCTGTAGACCAGTGGTCACATAGACTGTCTCCATAATAACAAGGATCCAGACCATGCCTATCGTGAGTGGGATAAACAAAAAGTGGTAAAGCGCGGTCACCGCGAACTGCAAGCGGGATATATCTACCAGTTGTTCAGTAATCATACTAAACCCCCTAAAAACAAGGATTCACAACCTAGGTTCAATCACACTGAAAAATCACATAGAAAAACACCGTTACCTCTCTCTTGGTGTAACGTTTCTCTATATGATCCATTGATCGGCCTAACTGCTTACCCTATATTACTCATAGGATTTTGCCTCTTTATTTATATACATCCATTTATATGAATAACTGCGACCGATGAGCGTTTTAAGAACGCACCCGTATCGGTATCATAGAAGCCCACAAAAAATAAAACCAACCATCTCATCATTACAATAATTGATTGGAAAACAAAAATATAAACTATCAGTAACAATAGTATGTTTATTAGTATAGTATCTACACCATACCAACACAAGGGCTAAAGCCACAGAAAATCTAGGGATTTAATCCCAAGTTAGTACATAGCATATCAATAATTATGTCTTTGTCATTGTTTAGAACACTGTAGATATTACGCTGTAGACCTCTGAAGAGCAAACGACCTCTATGGTTTAAGCCAATAAAAGATAAATATTACTTATCAGTCACTTTATCAGAACTTACTTATCTGGCACCGAGCGTACCAACCACTGCAACCATTACCGAGTAATATGGTTAGAGGCTAAACAGAAGGCTCAATTGGCTTTTGTCTATAGCAGCGCTTACAATCATGCTATTCATTTTAATCAGATATGCTAATCGCCATATACCCTCATCATATTTTTGAGGTGCTGATACTGCTGACTTAGCATCGACTCCTATCTATTTTAATAAACACTTTTGATTGGTTGTTAATACTTTTTAATCTCTCTTCTTTTTACGGCAGATAGCATTATGGCAACACTTTCCAATGCCGAAAAACGTTTTTTAAAAGCGCTTGTTACGTCGGTAAGTCGCCCGCTGAATTTGGCTTGGTGGCTCACTGTCATCAGTACGCTACTTTTTGTCTGGCAGGCTTGGTTACTTGCCAGCCTCTTTAGCACGTGGCTGCACAATCATTTTAATGAGCTACCACTATTGACTGGCGTTTCGAGTTATTGGTTTATAGGCCTACTCCTGTGCTTTATGATACGACCACTGCTTCATAGTGGACGTGAGCTGATTAGTAGTCGCGCCAGTCTCAAAGTGCGTAGCGAGCTGCGTGAATCTTTATTATCAACCATGGCCAAGCTGGGGCCCAATCTGCGTTATTTTGGTAGCGACGGTAGTTTATCTAGCCAAATCATTGACCAAACCGATGCGCTGGATGGATTTATTAGTAGCTTTAGTGTGCAGCGCAAGGTTGCCGCCAGTACCCCTATTATTCTAGTGATTGCCGTGGCATGGCAAAGTTGGATTGCGGCTGCTCTGCTGCTATTGACCGCACCATTAGTGCCTGTATTTATGATACTGATTGGTCATTTGACTGCCCGCAAAAGCGCGGATCAATTCACTGCTCTCGCTCAGCTTAGTGGGCGTTTTTTGGACTGGGTGCGCGGTATGCCAACTTTAAAACGCCTGCAAGCCACCGATATCGCAGCTCGCGACCTCACCATCAGTAGCGAAGACTATCGTCGCCGCACCATGGATGTACTGAAGGTTGCGTTTTTGAACGGTGCTGTATTAGAGTTACTGGCTGCTTTAAGTATTGCGCTGGTGGCCGTTTATCTTGGCTTTGGATTAATCGGTATCTTGCCGTGGGCTAAAGGGGCGGTGCCAGTACCCTATTTTGGCGCTTTGTTTATCTTGCTACTCGCCCCTGAGTTTTATGTGCCACTACGTCAGTTGGGTACAGACTATCATGCGAAAGCGCAAGCAGAGGGCGCTGTACAGAGCCTGCTACCGATTATTGAGGCGGCTAATATTGAAACGGCTGGTATTGAAACCGCTAGGCACGTGCACTCTGCTGATTTAGAGGATAGCAGCCGTCATGACGATAACCATAAATATAGCAATAACTGTCAATCTACTCTCAATACAGCTGACTCAACAGCGCTAGATGTCTCTCAAGCTTTTGGCATCGAGCTATCCAACCTCAATATCCGCAGCCCGATAGCAACCTCTAATGAATTGGGCAATCAACAAACAACACATACCTTACCCTTTTATCGAACTCGCCTAGGCGATGTTAGTTTTCGTTTAGCAGCGGGCGAGCGAGTCGCTCTGATTGGTGATAGTGGCAGTGGCAAATCAAGCTTACTGCAAGCGTTAATGGGCTTTGTGAACTACGAAGGCTGTATTGAGCTGATTAGCAAAGATGGTCAGCAGCGGGTCGAGCTTAGCGATATGAACCTTGAAAATCTGCGTCGAAATACAGGCTATCTGGCGCAGCAAGTAGCCCTAATGCCGCTCACGATTGCCCAGAACCTACGGCTTGCTAACCCT
>JARIEH010000276.1 GCA_029256865.1 Psychrobacter sp. | reverse complement strand
TCACCCCAGTCCTCTTTCACGTTGTTCATCAAGCGAAGCTCACTAGTTAGGTAGCGAGCGTGGTTTTTGAGCTCCGGTAAGTAAAGACTGCGCCAAAAAAACCAAATTGATAAACCGACACTAATAGTAACGATAAAAGCGACAACCAAAGTGGTCAACCAACTATTAGAGTATGAGCGTATAAGCCCTTTGCGGCGTGAGGGCGAAGTAGGAGTAATCATAAGAAACTCTTGCAGAAATATCGTAAAGTCAAAAATATCGTAAGTATAGTGCAATACCATCTATGGTACTACGAGCACAGCTATATTTTATAGCTAACAACCCTATTCATAATGATTAAAGGCACTTTTATTATGGCTATTAGTTTTTTGGTTTTTCTCTTGTAAGAGTATTTTGACCCATACCATAAAATAAACACAGATTATGTTTTCAATAAAACAAGACTATGGTATAATTATGCCCTTTTTGGTATACCTGCGGAAGAGAGAATTTACATGGTTGTTATTCGTTTAGCACGGGGCGGTGCCAAGAAACGCCCATTTTATCAAGTAGTTGTTGCTGATCAACGCCGCGCGCGTGATGGCCGCTACATCGAAAACATCGGCTTTTTTAATCCGCTAGCTAAAGAGTCAGAAGAAGCAGTACGCTTAGATATGGAAGCGTACAATGCGTGGGTCGCTAAAGGTGCACAACCTTCAGATCGCGTTGCTTCATTGGCAAAAGCTTACAATAAGTCTGCAGCTACAACTGAAGCAACTGCTTAAGTTTTGGTTATTGATTATAGATAGCGTGAAGGTTGCGCTGCCTTAGTGAATAGACTTTAGAAAACATAGCGTAGCTGGTATCACCAGTGTACGCCATTAACTGTTTTTACTGTTTGGTTTGATTGTCAGGTTGAGTGTTGTTTTGGCAATCGCTGTTTTAACTGTCATTGGTTTAATTACGTTTAGGTTAGCCGTTATGTCCTCTGCTCCAGACGCCAGCACCCTCATGAAAATTGGTCAGCTCAAAAAACCTTATGGCATTAAAGGTTGGCTGTGGGTGTTTAGTGACACAGATGATCGATCGGCTATCTTTGATATGCAGCCGTGGTGGATTAAAACCGCTACCGGTATTAGGCCATTAACCGTCAGTAAGTGGCGTCAGCAAGGAACAGGACTTGTTGCTCAGTTTGAGCAAGTTCCTGATCGTAATATTGCTGAGACCATGAACGGTGTTACTATTTGGGTCGCACAAGACGTATTGCCAGAACTGGCAGAAGACGAATTTTATTGGTCGGATCTGGTTGGCATGCGAGTTGTGAACGAGCAAGATGAGTATCTTGGTAATATCACTGAAATGTTTGATAATGGTGCCCACGATATTATGCGTGTGGCTGCAAACTCAGACAGTTTAGACAATGAAGAGCGCCTGATACCTTGGCATAAGCAAACTGTGATGCAAGTTGATATGACTGGCAAAACAGTCCTTGTGGCGTGGCCAAGCGATTATTAACTTGACGTTAGTATGGTTGAGTGATTGTCGTTATTTAGAGCCTTGTTGTCAAGCTGTCGTTATTTGAACAGAGGTCAGATGTATTTCGCCGTGATTAGTATTTTTCCTGAGATGTTTGCGACGATCCGTGAGTTTGGTATCACGGGACGAGCAGTGACTCAGGAGCAAGTCACGATTGAGTGCATTAATCCACGTGATTATACCACTGATAATTATCGCCGTATTGATGAACGTCCATATGGCGGCGGCCCTGGCATGGTAATGATGGCTGAGCCACTAGCAAAAGCTATCGAAGATGCCCGTTTGCGAGCAAGCCAACAAGGCTGCCGTATCGACAGTAAGCACTGTCCGGTGATTTATATGTCGCCACAAGGACAAACGCTCAGCGAAAGTAGTGTGGTCAGTATGACTGAGTATGATGGCATGATTTTATTGTGCGGTCGTTACGAGGGTATTGATGAGCGCCTATTGTCGCACTATGTCGATATGGAAGTGTCAATTGGTGATTATGTTCTGACTGGTGGTGAGCTGCCAGCGATGGTGCTCATGGATAGTGTGATACGTCGTCTGCCTTATATTATGGGTGATGACCAGTCAGCAGAGCAAGACTCGTTCGTCGATGGCTTGCTTGATTGTCCACACTATACTAAGCCGCATGAGTTTGCCGGTATGACAGTGCCTGAGGTGCTTTTATCTGGTCATCATGCAAATATTGCTCAATGGCGCTTTAGTCAACAGGTTTCGCGCACCAAGGCGCGGCGTCCTGAATTATGGCAAGCGTTTACACCAACAGAGCAGCAAGCGAAGTGGCTTAAAGCATTGGCAAAACAGAACAGCTCATCGACTAATGAGTCAAAAACAATTAAGTAAAAACAGTTGAGTCAAAAAATCACTAGCATTTATACAAAGTTAGTATTTTGGAATTTTGAGCAATAATAAAACAGGCCATACGATAATGGCCGTTTACCAAACCCCTTTATGTTGTATCTATTAAGATATGATTACTTATTACAAACAGGTGATACGCGTCAAGCCTCTATCATCTAATGTGAGGAGATAACTCTCATGAGCAACAAGCATCCATTGGTTCAAAGTATTGAAAACTCGCAGCTGCTTGAACGTCCAAGCTTTGCACCAGGCGATACCGTCGTGGTTCAAGTAAAAGTACGTGAAGGTGAGCGTGAGCGTCTACAGGCCTTTGAAGGCGTGGTTATCGCTAAGCGTAACCGTGGTCTAAACTCAGCATTCACTGTGCGTAAAATCTCAAGTGGTGTGGGCGTTGAGCGTGCATTCCAATTGCACTCACCAATCATCGATAGCATTGAAGTGAAACGCCGTGGTGCTGTTCGCCGTGCGAAACTGTACTACTTACGTGAGCGTTCTGGTAAATCAGCACGTATTCGCGAAAAGCTTGGCGGCCGTCCAGCTGTGCAGAAAAAAACTGCCGCGAGTGTACCTGATGCAGTTGAAACTGCACCTGGTATTTAAGTTTAAGCAGTGCGCTTAAGCTTGTTGTAGTTGCTAGGCCGTTTAATAGGCGGCTTCGTAACTCAGCGAAGTAGATACAAGCCCTTATTCATAGGTTTATTTATAAATAAGTAGGCGTGCCAAAAAAGACAAAACCCCAATCTATGCGAATGCTGGATTGGGGTTTTTGTATGTATGGCTTTAAAATCTTACTTGGCTTAAAAATCAGTAGTTAAAGAGCTAAGTCTAAGTATCAAGGATATCGATGCGACTGCTTTGGTGTTTAGAATTACTGTGCTTACGTAGGCGGATATAAATGGTCTTAGTGACAGTCGCGATAACTTTTTGTTGATCATCAACAATATCAGTTTTATATTCACGAAATACTGGCGCCCCATCTTTTGCCAATTCTTGGATAACCCCAATCTCCGTACTGGGTATTTTCATCCGCGTTGTTACTTTGCTATTACCAGGCGCCACAAACTCAATATGTGAGCTTTTATCCCATACCACGTAAGTGCTGCCTAATTGATGCATCAGCATGAGCATATAAAAGGGATCGACCATCGAGTATAAGCTACCGCCAAACTGAGTCCCGACAATATTTTTGTTCCAAGTATTAAGTCCCATACTGACAACACATAAACCTTGATCTAGATCCACATGCTCTACTTTGATACCAGCGCCTATGTAAGGAGCATAGGTATTAATGCGTAGTTTGAGCAGATGTGGTGTCAATAAAGGCATCATGTTCTTTTTAGTTTTGCGTCTTAAGTTCTCTAGGTTTTTTGGTAGCAAGCTCATATTTTATCCTTTTGTCTTTT
>JARIEH010000169.1 GCA_029256865.1 Psychrobacter sp. | reverse complement strand
CTATATTGTCTGAAACGCTCCCTGATTCGTAAGGGATTAAGACCAGTTGACCTTTTTTAGCGCCGATTCCGATATCGTCTGAAACGCTCCCTGATTCGTAAGGGATTAAGACTGACAACTATCCTTGGATGGATAAAAAATATATTGTCTGAAACGCTCCCTGATTCGTAAGGGATTAAGACGATCACGAAATTCAAAGCGACCACCAGGCTTCGTCTGAAACGCTCCCTGATTCGTAAGGGATTAAGACTTACCTTTAAGATCTAGTATTGGTCCAACAATAGTCTGAAACGCTCCCTGATTCGTAAGGGATTAAGACAGAGCAGGTAATATCGAAGTCGCGACTCCAGTAGTCTGAAACGCTCCCTGATTCGTAAGGGATTAAGACTTAAAGGTAATCTACTGCATATTGAAATAGATGAGTCTGAAACGCTCCCTGATTCGTAAGGGATTAAGACAGTTACCTTCATTCGTTCGAAATGCATCTTGGAGTCTGAAACGCTCCCTGATTCGTAAGGGATTAAGACTATAGCATCGTGAACAATATTAGAAGGGCTAAGGTCTGAAACGCTCCCTGATTCGTAAGGGATTAAGACCTTTAACATTTTTACTTCCGCTTGGGCACCTATGTCTGAAACGCTCCCTGATTCGTAAGGGAGTAAGACGCAGTCAGGTATCTACAAAGCATTATTTGCAGTCGAGAAAGGTTTTGCAATCGCACAATCTGCTATCGCTATTCAGCAGTCGGTGTCTGAAACGCTCCCTGATTCGTAAGGGATTAAGACAGAGATTGAGCAAGACAAAGAACAAGCACGCATCGTATACGTCTGAAACGCTCCCTGATTCGTAAGGGATTAAGACTAATGGATGTGACTGTTACCGACTCCAAAGCCTGTCTGAAACGCTCCCTGATTCGTAAGGGATTAAGACATCAGTATATTGCGAGCTGCGTAAAACCAGTTGTCTGAAACGCTCCCTTATTCGTAAGGTGAGAGACGTTAAGAAAAAGCACTGCTTTTTTAGTCTCGCAAGAGAAAATTCTTTTAATAGAATTTTCTGAAGGAAATAACGAAACACTGTTTCGTCCGAGTGCAAGAGAATTTACATTTTCGTAAATTCTGTCCAGCTGGCTACAATAGTCTGAACAGAAAATCCTAGATTTTCTCTTGCGTCGGGGCAAAGCAGTGCTTTGCTATATCCCTCTCCTCACCCATGATTCGTAAGTGATCAAAAACAGAAAACCACCTATCGGTGGTTTTTTGCATTTAATGCATTAATTGTCGCAAGCTTGTCATTCTACTAGTATTAACGCTCTCTCCTCCATAATTGGCTCATCAATAGCCCAGTGGAGAGAGACCGATGATCGCATATCACCAAGCACAAGAAGCCGTACAGAACGTCGCACAGCAAATCGCTTATGCTGCCGATCAACTACAGCTCCATGGCTTTGATCGCTATTATAATGCGATGGTCGGTACTTATGTCTCTGAAGTCTATAAGACACTATCGTATAATACGTTTGCCCGTGTGACCAACCGCGCAAAAAACCCGCTGACGTCGCTAGAGCAAGCCGTGATGTACACAACCTTGTATGGCAAAAGCCATTTCAACCGCTTTAGTGGCGCTATTACGCAAATCATGGGCGATCACGAACGCACTGAGCCAGTCAAAAAAACGATTAACATCGTCGATTATGGCTGCGGGCAGGCTATTGCCAGTTTGGCGCTATTAAGCTATCTCGAACAGCATGTAAACTGCGAGAATTTTACACTGAACTTTTACCTCGTCGAGCCTTCGCGAATCACGCTTGATTTGGCCGTGTTATTGGTGAGTAAGATGTCGTCACGCATTGCGGCCAATGTCACTATTCATCCGTATCATAAGGATTTGGCTGACTTCCTAGAGCATGACAGCGAGACTCTTGCACCAGCAGACTATTCGATGCATCTGTTTTCTAATGTATTGGACATAACAGAAGTGCAGCAGCAGATACCCACTCTGTGTACTTATCTGCAGAGCATCGACGGCAAGCAGATGGTTATCGCTGCAGGTCCGCGCTACTCAAGCAACTATCAGGGCTTGCAGCAGCTAAAGCAATCATTAGGCAATGTGGTTGTGAAGCAGGATGTGGCTAACTTCTCTGTTAAGAGTGAAATATACTCAATCAGAAACAACCACTGGATTCACTGCTCATCTTATGGTGTGATGATGGCTCTGTGCTTCAAAAGCACCAATACTGGCGCAAGCGAAACTGAGCTGGCTGCTTAATGTCAATGCTGTGTCATGACTACATAACGTGACTAGGACATCATCTATTAAGCGCAGCAGCATTTTGGTATGGTCTGGTTGTTTTAGTTTAATTTGACGTGATTTGACCTACTGTCAATCATCAGTAGTCACACATGAGGAGCGTTGTACATGGACTTATTTGATATCTTGATCGCAGACGAGCCAGCACTGGCATTGGCAGGCTTGATTCATGATGGCAAGTTCGTGCAGTCCGAGTATCCTGCACATATTCACCAAGACGGCAAAGGCGTGGTGATTGATGTACCAGATGGTAGGCTCTACTACGCGCCGCAGTACTTCGATAGTGCACACAGTGATGAGATCATGGATAGCTTATTAGCATGTCAGGGCGTCGATCATGCTACTCACGACTGGCACCAAGAGGATGATATTGACAAGCTGCCCTTTGAAAACATCCGTTGGCAGCATGATAGTGTGAGTATGTTTGGCAAAACTCATCCACTACCGCGACTGTCGGCATGGTATGGCGATAACGATAGACCCTACACTTACTCTGGTATCACTTTACAGCCAAAGCCTTGGAATACGGTGCTGTTGCAGTTACGTGCAGCACTGGTGCCTATCTGCAAAAGAGAATTCAATAGCGTATTGCTCAACTGGTATCGTTCAGGAGACGATCATATCAGCTGGCATACGGATGCCGAACCTGAGCTTGGAGAAAACCCGCTGATCGCTTCGGTGAACTTTGGTGCCAGTCGACGGTTCTTATTACGTCGTAGAGACAACCACAGCATCAAGCTTGAGATACCACTACAGCACGGTAGTATTCTGGTCATGGCAGGTGCTTTGCAGCATCACTGGCAGCATAGCGTACCCAAACAAAAAAAAGTTAAAGACAGCCGAGTCAATTTAACTTTTCGTACGATTCATATTTAACCTTTATCAAATCTATACTCAGTATCTAAGGGTCACCAAATGAGAGCCGCTGTCATTAAGCACAGACGGTCTGGATAACCGTCAGGCAATATTGGGGGCGTCGAGCCATGAGACAGCGACTTTATATAGTGGGCTATGACATCAGCGACCCAAAGCGCCAAGCACTGCTGCGCTATAACATTAAAAACTATAGTGCGACAGGTCAGAAGTCCGCTTATGAATGTATGCTCTCACTAGACAGTAAACAACAATTGACCGATTTTGCACTGTCAAAAATCGATTCAGGAGATGCGTTTTTTATCATCGAAACAGTAAAGACCTATTGGTCGCAAGTGACTAAAGGCGACCTATCAAAGCCAAAGGCCTCAGCTACTGATCATTTTTATATTGGGTAAGCGTCTACTTAGGAGACTGTCATGCAAAATATAGTCATCGATAAAAAAGGCAGTCAACTCTCCTCACAGCGCAACATACTCATCATTCATCATCAAAGCTTTGCCAAGCCATTAAGTATTCCCCTCTCACAGATTCAAAGCCTAACGATTACCACTCAAGTGGATTTGAGCAGCAACTTACTGACTCGTCTCTCTGAAAACGCCATCAGTGTCTGCGTTTTGCCCAGTGGTCGTTCTGGTGAAGCGTGTTTTTTGTTGGGCAGCTGGCATGCTGCTATAGAACGCCGTGTACAGCAATACGACGTCATTCATAATGATGAGTCAAGGAGCTACTGGGCATCCATACTGGTGCGCCTCAAGCTGCACCAACAAGCAACTACCTTGAGCAAACTACAGCACTGTCTACACAATACTCGTCCTACTGACCAGAGTCATATCTCACAAATAAAGCTTATCGAGATTGATGACTCTATTCAAAAAATCAAAAGCTTACGGGATAAATTCCGCAAGCATTATGTCGCATCAGCGAAAAATCCCAACCAATCCTCTAGCATCTATAGTGACTATACGCCTCGTTATCAAATACCCAGCCTGCTAGGTACTGAGGGTGTCGGCTCTGCGATTTATTTCAAATGCTATCAGCAGTTTTTTGCAGATGAATGGCAGTTTCACTCTCGAAACAGAAGACCGCCTCGAGACCCTGTCAATGTGGTCTTGTCGTTGTCTTATACCTTACTACAGCATTTATGCCAGCAAGCGATATACAGTGTCGGCTTCGACCCTTATCATGGTCTATTACACAGTCCAAGCTATGGCAGACAGTCTCTGGCCTGTGACTTTGTAGAGCTACAACGCAGTACTATTGATTTTTGGGTATGGGAGCTATTTGATCAAGCTGTCTTGGATTCGGCAGATTTTAGGGTGTCTGATGAAACGAGCTATCCTTGTGAGCTATTAAAATCAGGGCGCAGTAAATTCTATAAAGCCTTTGCCGCTATCCACCCAATCTTGAGTAAAACCGCACTCAGTCATGCATGGCTATGGCAAAACCGACTCCAGCGTTATCATCGTGATCAAGACACCTCAGCAGCACAGCCATCACTGTCGTTTATCAGTCATCATCCTGAAGCCCCACCGCCACCACTTTAAGCTCATAAGGCGCTGGTATAACACAGTATTAGTCATCAGGTCTGACTATAGATTTGTCAACAAACGGGATTGGTTATGAAAAAAGTCTGTTTTATCATTGCTTATGACATCAGTGAAAAGAATAGGCTGCAACGTTTGCAGCGCTTCATTAGCTCTCAGTTCTTGCAGTTACAGTACTCTGTCTACTATGGCACCATGACACGCAAGCGCATGGACGCTTTTATCATTTCGATACAAAAGATAATCCATCCTAGCGATGATGATCTGCGTATCTATGAGGTTGAGCCACTTGAGAAATCATTTGTCATTGGTAAGCGTGATGATGATATTATGCTATTTAGCGACATAGGAGAGCTGACATTGTAATAATGTTAACCCGATATCATTACATAACCGTATTATGATATTGCACTTATCATAGACATCCATTAGTATAGACTGGTGAGTTTAACCACTCACATCCTAAGCAATTAGGGATGGTTTCAGACGCTATCTGACGAAGATACTGGTCACTATTTAACATTTCAGACGTATAATTGGTTATTATTTAGTCAATTTTCTTGGAAAAATTGGTCAAAAAAACACCAACTTTTAAGCCAACTTTTGTCGGTTAATTTATTGGTTGTAAGTTATTGATTTTATTGATAATAAAAATCGTTGTACAGTCTGAAACACTCCCTGATTCGTAAGGGATTAAGACACATACTTAACAACACTCTTTGCCATCTTAAATGTCTGAAACACTCCCTGATTCGTAAGGGATTAAGACCACACTGACAAACATTAACACACGTTCAATTGAGTCTGAAACACTCCCTGATTCGTAAGGGATTAAGACATTTTATTATTGCAATATTTACGTTTTGATATCCAGTCTGAAACACTCCCTGATTCGTAAGGGATTAAGACGGCAACGAAGATATACCTGCACTGAGTTTATTGTCTGAAACACTCCCTGATTCGTAAGGGATTAAGACAAATGCCAGGCACTGCTATAATCAAACTGTCACGTCTGAAACACTCCCTGATTCGTAAGGGATTAAGACTCCTGTATGTTCTTTTATGAAC
>JARIEH010000036.1 GCA_029256865.1 Psychrobacter sp. | reverse complement strand
ATTTTTATCTGTCTTTCATAAAGGAGATACGCGTGGCTAATACTGCACAAGCTCGTAAACGCGCCCGTCAGAACACCAAACGTCGCCAAGAATCTGCGTCACAACGCTCAATGGTTCGTACTTATTTAAAGCGTGTTGATGCGGCTATCGAATCAAAAGATTATGATGCAGCTACCGAAGCTTTCAAAAAAGCGGTACCTGTTCTTGATCGTATGGCTGACAAAGGCGTTATTCATAAGAATAAAGCTGCTCGTCGTAAGAGCCGCTTAAACAAAGCTATCAAAGGCTTACAAGCTTAAGATTTGCTGCGCTCACATTACGTGCTAGCGAAAACCTTGTCCTTGTGACAAGGTTTTTTTATGCCTGCTCGAAAAAGGTAAATTTAACACAAACCTTATGTCCACTTTACTTCTGGTGGCAATAAGAGTTTATTGGGATGAAATCCTGACAAACGATAGCCCTCTAACAAGCTATTAATCGGGCGCACATATACCTGACCGCGCCAAACAAAATACGCACTTGCTTGCTCAAACGGTTTATCATCAAACCACAAAAACACTCCCTCCATCATCTTTGGCCAATCATTCCAATCGATCTCGATGACATCGAGCATCACTGCTAAAAACGCAGACAGTAGCGTATCATGGCTAACCGCTAGCATTAAGTGACCCTGCTGCGGCTGATTTTGGTAAAAAAGTGATAAAAGATCTAGACCACCTTGATAAGCATTCTTGGTGCCTTCAAGGTTTCCTTGCAAAAAACGATTGATAAAGTTGAGCACACCAATCTCTTTAAACACTGGATTAGCAATATCAGGCTCTGTCACTAAGCTACCAGGCTCTACTAATAGCGACTGATGTTCAATATGCCGCTGTAGACCAGCACCCTCTTGCATCAGCTGCGCTGTATCAATACAACGGCCGATAGGGCTTGAGATACTATCCACATTGAGTGAGTATGGCAGATGACCTCCCAGCCAACGTCCCCATGATTTGGCCAATACGCGGCCTTTTGGCGTCAGTGGTAGCTGATAACTGGCAAAGCCATTACCGTCAGAGCGCTCGCGCAAGGAATGTCTGGTAAATAAAATAAGACGCTTATCGGTCGGTAACAAGCTGACCGAGGAGATCATACTATCAGGTAGGTGCGCAGGTGCTGGCGCAATTGGATTTTTGGTCAGAGGGGCAGCATCAGTCTGTCGTTTGGGGATATTAGAATCAGGTAGTTTACTCATGGCAGCTAGCGTAGCAGAATTTTTGTCTTAAGTGAAAGAAATACAAATTGAGTAACGATATAAACTCTAAGTTTACAATCTTCTAATATTTAAATTCCAAAAAAGCATTAGATTTCAATCACTCTATCCCATGCAAACTCTATTTCAGTACTACTGACCTCATTTGGATAAGCACGAGGATTGACAATCACACGAGTGTTATTAATGTGATAATCAAATGCTTCATGCGTATGTCCATGTACCCAAAGCGTAGGCGCCCACGACTCATGCATCCAAGCAGAAAAGTCGCTTACAAAAGCCGCATTACTCGGTAAGGTTGCATATTTATCAGAGACAGATAACGGGCTGATACTGTGATGACTCATTACCACTGTTTTTTTACCAAGCACTTTAGCCGTTATCAATGCTTGCCGTAACCATTGACGCTGCTTGGCATGGAGTTGCATCGATACCTCAGGTGAAAAAAGATCACTCCCCGCATAAATCTGCTTATAGTCACGCATAAAGCGCCTAGCGATCACCATCGTATCTTCATTGGCTTGGTATTGATAATCCGTCCATAGCGTGCAGCCTAAGATACGTATGTCACCGATATCAATATGTTGACACTGTAAGAATCGCACTCCTTGTGCAGAGACTTCATTATAATTGTCCCAAGTCGCCAGTTTTTGATCAAAATGCAGTACATACTCACTAAAATACTCATGGTTGCCGGCGATAGTAATAATAGGCACTTGCAGTTGTGCGGCCTGCTCCTGTAACCACGGCATACCACTATCGCTGTTGGCTGTATCCCCCGCTACGAGCACCAAGTCAGCATCCGTCTTGGGAATATGCCCCATCGGATGTGCCTGACGGGCATAGCTATCAATGTGTAAGTCGCTTAAAATCTGTAATTTCATACTATCCAATACAACCAAAAAGTGTCAATAAAGAATAAACAGTGTAGCACTTAACTTTATGCTATTAAAAAGTAAAAAAGACAACTCAAGAGCTGTCTTTTTCTATTATATTTCAAAAACATGTATTCAATTTTACTCTTGTTAAATACCATGCAAAATTTTATGTAGCTTTGCAGTAGGGTCTGGCGCTTGAGTAATAGAGCGACCGATGACCAGATAATCTGCGCCATCCTCTAAAGCTTGCTTTGGCGTACAGATACGCTTTTGATCATCCACATCATCTTCAGGTAAGCGGATACCAGGAGTAACCAGCTTAAAGTCCTTGCCACACAGCTCTTTTAGCATCTTTGCTTCTTGAGCAGAACAAACGACGCCATCAAGACCTGACTGCTTGGTGAGCTGCGCTAAACGGCTCACTTGCGACTCTAGGCTATGAGTGATACCAATCTGTGGTAATACATCATCGGTCATAGAGGTAAGCACTGTGACGGCTATCAGTAGCGTCTCATACCCCCCTGCTCCTAAACGCTCCTTCGCCAATGACATCGCTGCACTACCCGCGCTGGCGTGCACGTTAACCATCCATACACCAAGCTCAGCCGCTGCTAATACCGCTTGAGCAGTCGTATTAGGGATATCATGAAACTTTAGATCTAAAAACACTTCAAACCGACGCTGATGCAAAGCTTTTACAATCTCAGGACCACAACGAGTAAATAGCTCTTTACCTACTTTTAAACGGCACAAAGTAGGATCTAGAGTATCAGCCAATGAGAGTGCCGCATCCATCGTGTTATTATCTAAAGCCACAATGACAGGTGAAGTGATTACTTTTTTATTCATGGTTTCGCTACTTTGTATCAGAATTATAAAAATATTATATAAGGGCTATCTAGCAATAGTATGATTCATCAGCAAATTAGTCACGCTTACGCTTAGTCAGAGTAGCCCCTTCGTCATGAGTAACCGTTGAGGCATCGTTTACCTGGGCTACAGTAG